>DASRKX010000026.1:0-5303 GCA_035648735.1 Allostellaceae bacterium | reverse complement strand
GCGCGCGCCGGCAGCGTGCCGCCGGTGACGTGCTTCATCGGTGAATTGTCGTCATTGCCGAACCAGATGCCGGTGACCAGATCGGCGGTGTAGCCCAGGAACAAGGCGTCGCGGAAATCCTGCGTCGTGCCGGTCTTGCCGGCGGCCGGCCGGTCGATCGCGGCGGCGCGGCCGGTGCCATGGTCGATGACGCCCATCAAAAGCTGATTCATCTCGCCGGCGATCGCCGGATCGATGACGCGCGGCGCGCCCGAGCCGGCGCGGCGGTAGAGCACGCCGCCATGCGCGTCGCGGATCTCGACCACGCCGTGCGGCCAAGCGGCGACGCCGCCGCCGGCGAAGGCGGCATAGGCGGCGGTCATCTCGATCAGCGTCACGTCGCCGGTGCCGAGCGCCAGGCTCGCATCGTGCGGCAGATCCGCGGTGATGCCGAGCCGGCGCGCGGCGGCGATGACGTTGTCGACGCCGACGCGCTGGATGACCTGCGCCGCCACGGTGTTGATCGACAGCGCCACGGCCTCGGCGACGGTGACGTCGCCGCGATAATTGTTCTCGTAATTGCGCGGCTGCCAATCGCCGATCCGCACCGGCTGATCGATGAAATGGTCGGTCGGCTTGATGCCGTGCTCCAGGGCCGCGAGATAGACGATCGGCTTGAAGCTCGATCCCGGCTGGCGCAGCGCCTGGGTCGCGCGGTTGAACTGGCTGTCGTTGTAGTCGCGCCCGCCGACCATGGCGCGGATGGCGCCGTCGGTGGACATGGCGACCAACGCGCCCTGGCCGACGCCCGATTTCTCGCCGTCGGCGGCAAACGTCCGGGCGAGAACCTGCTCGGCCAGGGTCTGCATCCGGGGATCGAGCGTCGTGGTGACGACGACGTCGCGGCTGTTGATGTCGGCGAAGCCGCGGATCTGCTCGGCCACCCAATCGGCGAAATAACGGCTGCCGGGCCGGGCGCGCGCGGTCTGCGCCAGCTGGGCGCGCTGCCGTGAGGCGGCGCGCGCCTGCGCGTCGGTGATGTAGCCTTCCTCGACCATGTTGAGCAGCACCTGGTCGGCGCGGTCGGCGGCGCGGTCGCGGTCGTTGGCCGGGCTGAAGCGGGTCGGCGCCTTCAACAGCCCGGCGATCACCGCCGCCTCGTAGAGCGAGAGGTTGCGCGCCGATTTGTCGAAATAGCGGTGCGCCGCGGCGTCGACGCCGTAGGTGCCGGCGCCGAGATAGACGCGGTTCAGGTAAAGCTCGAGGATCTGGTCCTTGGTGAATTTGTGCTCGAGCCAAAGCGCCAGCATGGTCTCGCGGATCTTGCGGGTGAAGGTGCGCTCCGGCGTCAGGAACAGGTTCTTGGCGAGCTGCTGGGTAATGGTGCTGCCGCCCTGGACGACGTGCCCGGCGCGGATATTGGCGAAGGCGGCGCGGCCGGTGCCGATCAGATCGACGCCGAAATGGTGGTAGAAGCGCCGGTCCTCGGTCGCGATCACCGCCTGCGGCAGGTAGCGCGGCAGATCCTTCAAATGCAGCGGCTCGCCGAAGAGATCGCCGAAGGTGGCGAGCAGCGTGCCGTCATCGGCGAGGATGGTGACCGAGGGCCGGCGCTGCGACTGCGTCAGCTCGTCGGTCGGCGGCAGGGTCAGCGCGAAAGAGCCGAGCGTGCCGGCGATGACGATGAGCGCCCAGAGCGCCGCAAACGCCGTCCAGCGCGGCAACGGGCTGCGCCGCTGGTCGCGCTTGTCATCCTTGCCTTGACGCGCCATGGAAAAAAGCCGCAACCCGAAATTCGCTGCCGCCTTTTAGCACAGAACCATAGGCGTCGGCGCGCCGCTTTCTTATGATCGGATCCCGGGTTAACGCCGCTCCTGCCTTGAATTCGCCGCAAACGATTCGCCGGCTGCCATGGACATCCGAATCACCGCCTTGCTGATCTTCGCCGCGACCTACGCCGTGGTGGCGTTCGGCCGCCTGCCCTGGTCGCGCCTCGACCGCACGGGCGCGGCGCTGCTGGGCGCCAGCCTGATGGTGGCGAGCGGCGCGCTGAGCCTCGACGACGCCTACCGCGCCGTCGATTTCAACACCATCACCCTGCTGCTCGGCATGATGATCATCGTCGCCACTCTGCGGGTCTCGGGCTTCTTCGGGCTGGCGGCGGCCTGGGTGGAAGGGCATGCGCGCCGGCCGCTGTTTCTTCTGGGCGGAATCGCCCTGGTTTCAGCGCTGCTCTCGGCGTTCCTGGTCAACGACACGATCTGCCTGATGCTGACGCCCTTGGTAGCGGAAATGACCCTCGCCACGCGGCGTAACGCGGTGCCCTATCTCATCGCGGTCGCCATGGCGTCGAACATCGGCAGCGTCGCCACCATCACCGGCAACCCCCAGAACATCATGATCGGCAGCTTCTCGCAGATTCCCTACGGCCATTTCGTCGCGGCGCTGGCGCCGGTGGCGGCGATGGGCGTGGTCGTGGCGCTCGCCTTCATCGTCGCGCTGCATCGCCGCGAGTTCCTCGAAGGCGGCAGCCTGCGGCACCACGCGGTCGCGGTCGAATGGGATGCGTGGCTCCTCGCCAAGTCGCTCTTCGTGTTCGGCGCCCTCATCGCCGCCTTCTTCTGGGGTGTGACGCCCGCCAAGGCGGCAATCGTGGCGGGCGCGTTGCTGCTGCTGACGCGACGGGTGCCGACCGAGCGCATCCTGCGCGAAATCGACTGGCCGCTGCTGCTGCTCTTTGCCGGCCTCTTCATCGTGACGTCAGGCGGGGAGAAGGCGCTGCTGACGCCCGAGCTGCAACGCGCGGTGGGCGCGCTCGATCTCGGCAAGCCGCTCAACCTCGCAATCATCGCCGCCGCGCTCTCGAACCTCGTCAGCAACGTGCCGGCCGTGCTGGTGCTGAAGCCCTTCATCGCCGGCCTCGGCGATCCCGACAGGGCGTGGCTCACCCTCGCCATGGGAGCGACGCTCGCCGGCAATTTCACCATCCTGGGCTCGATCGCCAACCTCATCGTCGTGCAGCGCGCAAAGCGGCACGGCATCGTCATCGATTTCTGGGACCATTTCCGCATCGGCGCGCCGGTGACAATCGTCACCATCGCGCTCGGCGTGTGGTGGCTGAGCTAGCGCTTCGCTGCGACAAAGGCGTCGAGGGTGGCCGGGAGGAACGGTGCCGCGGCGCCCGGCGCCAGCTTGGCCACCGCATAGAGCCAGAACCAGCGGGAAGCGATCGACGTACCCACGCGCCGGCGTTGCCATTTCCAGGCGCGGCCGAAGGCGCGCTCGATCGCGCGGCGGCGTTGGCGCCCCGGCACGCCGCGCGTCTCGGCGAGGAAATGCACGATCGCGGCGTTGGTCTCCATCAGCATGAGGCGCTGATTGTCGGAGACGCGGGCGCCCGGAAGGTCGGGACTGGCGCTGACAGGCGCGGCGATGCCGGCCGGATTTTCGCGCCACGAAAGACGCAGCAGCAACGAAAAATCCTGGGTGAACAGCCGCTCGTCGCAGCCGCCGACCTCCCAATAGCGGTCGCGGCCGATCAGCGTCGGCGTCAGGTTGCAGGGCACGTTCCGGAGGCATTCGGCGAAGAGATCGCGGAGCACCGGCACCGCTTCGGGCGGCGCACCGAACGCCACCTGGTCGACGTCGCGATAGAGGAGATTGCCGCCGACGCTGAATTGCGTGCCCAGCCCAAGCGTCGCGTCCAACAGCAGCCGCGTGCACCACGGCGCCAGCACGTCGTCGCCGTCGACGATCTTGAGCCACGGTTGCCGCGCATGGCGCGCCGCCGCATTGGTCGCCTTGGCCGGCCCGGTGTTGCGCTGCCGGATGAGCAGCACGTCGCTGCGCCCGGCACAGAGCTTTTCCATCAAGGCGAAGGAGCCGTCGGTCGAGCCGTCGTCGATGAAGATATGGTCGCGCGGAAAATCGCCTTCCTGCCCGAAGATCGCGCCCAGCACGCGCGGCAGGAATTTCTCCTTGTTGTAGACGGTGACGATGGTGGAGACGCCGCGCGCCGGATCGGCCATGGCCGCCTGTATATCGCGCGGCCTGGCCCTCGTCACGCCCGGCCGCGCGTTGCATGATGGCGCCCATGCCGGTGTATCGCGACTACGACCAGGCCGAGCTCGACGCGCAGCTGAACCCGCGCGCCGCGACGCCGTCCTTCTTCCATCATTTCCGCCGCTGGGGCGAAGCCTCCGCCGCCGCGCGCGCCGCGCGCGCGGCCGAATTGGATCTCGCCTACGGCCATGCACCGGCCGAAAAGCTGGATTTCTTCCGCGTCCCCGGCCTGGCGGCGCCCCTGCTGGTCTTCATCCATGGCGGCGACTGGCATTCGCTCGACAAGGCGGATTTCGCCTTTCTCGCGCCTGCCTTCCTCGATCGCGGCATCGCCGTGGCGCTGGTCAATTACGGCCACGCGCCGGCAACGCCGCTCGCCGAGATGGTCGAGCAGATCCGCCGTGCGATCGCCTATCTCTACCGCCAGGCAGCAGCGCTCGACATCGACCCGACGCGCATCCATCTCGCCGGCCACGGCGCCGGCGCCCAACTCGCGATGGCGGCGCTGGTGCCGTCCTGGCGGCCCTACGAGCTGCTCGGCAACCCTATCCAGGGCGCGCTTGGCCTGAGCGGGCTCTACGATCTCGAGCCGGTGCGCCTCTCCTATCTCAACGCCGCGCTCGGCCTCGACCATGAGGCCGCCGAGCGCTGGAGCCCGCTGCATTTGCCGCCGCCGCGCGGCACGCGTCTGCTGCTGGCGGCGGGCGGGCGCGACAGCTTCGAGTTCCGCCGCCAGCTGCGCGCCTTCGCCGGCGCCTGGGGCGACCAGGGCGCGGCGGTTGAGATGGTGGAGCTGCCGGGCGAGGATCATTTTAGCCTGCTGGCGCGGCTCGCCGAGCCGGACAGCACGCTGTGCCGTGCGTTGCTGCCGCGGCTGCTGGCGCTTTGAAGCGATGGCCGGGGCGGCGCCTCTCCTATAGCGTGTAGGCCGGTTGGAAAGTTTGACGCTTTCCGCCAGGGAACGTCTCCGGCGCCGGCCACCTAAAAACAGCAGGAATGGACGTTTTTAGTATCTCTTTTGTAGATACGGTATTTATAGGGGATCGATGACTCTAAACCGCAAGATATTGATTGTCGATGACGACGCATCCCTGCGGCATTCGCTCGCCGAGCAGCTCCAACTGCATGAGGAATTCGCCGCCGTCGAGGCGGCCAGCGCCAGCGAGGCCCTCCATTGCATCAAGGGCCAGTACCACGACGCGGTGCTGCTCGATGTCGGCCTGCCCGACATGGACGGCCGCGAGCTGTGCCGGCTGATGCGC
>DASRKX010000025.1:0-3255 GCA_035648735.1 Allostellaceae bacterium | reverse complement strand
CCCTCGCCGAACAGCGGCGCCTCGGGATCGATATCCGCGGGCCGCACTTCCAGATTGAGCGTCGTGACGATCAATTGCGACAGTGCGAGTTCCTGCGCGGCTCGGGTGTTCTCATCGGTCATGGCAATTTGGACCACAAATGGCGGCGGAGGCTCTTTGGTGTGGGCGGAACGAGGCGTTTTCTAGTATCCCACTGTACCGAAATCGGCGAAAGGACGTTTCGCGCCGAAGCTTTCCGAAAGTATCCCTTTTGGGGCTATTGCAGGCCCTTGGAATCGCAGGAAAAACGGCTGATTATCGGCCGTTGCTTATTGGCCGCTCTGGAGCGGCTGGGCGACTGGCCGCCGTGCCTGTTGCGGACGGGCTGGCCCGTAGACGCTGGCGCAAGCGTTCCGGTCGCCGAGGCCGACATTGATCAGCGGCAGCAGGGCCGCCGGCGGGAACAGCACCGCCAGGCCGACCGCGGCGCCGGCCCGCACCGCCAGCTCGCCGCTCACGATGCTGAAATTGGGATGCGCGAAGGTGCCCAGCACCCGTAACGGCGAATGCAACGCTAGCAGGCTCGGATTCTTGTTCCGCGGCACCAGCGTCAAATCGATCGCCTCGTTGCGGAAGTCGAGATTGCCCGAGGCGGTAATCGTCGTCTCCGTCGTGTCGAGTAGGAAGGTTGAGGACGTGGCGATGCCGTCCTTGACGTCGAAGTGGGCGACGAAGCAATTGATCGGCAGCGGCTGGTCGCTGCCCGTCGCATAGAGGCCGAGCGTCTTCATCACGTCGAGATTAGCCAGGGCCTGCAGCAGCTCGCTCAGCCGCCCATTCTGCAGGAAGATGCCGCCATTGCCGTTCATCCGCGCCAGGATTTCACGCGGCGAGGTGCCACTGCTGTCGATATCGAGGAAGCCGCCGGCGGTACCGGCAGTAGCACGCACCATCTCGGGATAGGTGGAACCGCTCAACAGCTTGTGTAGATCGACGTGGCGGATGTCGATCTTGCCCGTGAAGTGCTGCGCGCCATCCTTGACCGATTTATAATCCGCGTTGAGATCGACATCGCCGTCGGCGGCGTGGAAGCGCAGCGGCCGCAACGACATAGTGCCGTCCTTGAGATGCAGCATGAGTACGATCTGCTCGAGGGCGAGACCGCCCGGCTGCGCGATCCGCGTGCCGTAGTAATGCAAATCGGCATTGAATCCCCCGAGCTTTTCGATCTCGATACGGCTGTTGGGAATGACCTTGACGCCGACATCCGGCGCGGCTGGCTTGGGCGCGATCGTACCCTTCGGATTGCCGCCGTAGACGCCCTTGAAATTGGCGAGATCGAGGTAGCTCGATTCAAGATTGGCCTCGATATAGGGTCGCGTGCCCGTCACGTCGATGGCGATGCCGCCTTCGAGATCGCTGCGGTCGAGCTTGAGCGACAGCGATTCAAGTATGTACTTGCCGTCGCCGCCCTTGAGCACCGCGGTGCCGCGAAAATCGGGCATCGCCGGCATCGGCATGCCGAGCACCTCGGTCAGATCGTCGAACCGCTTGCCTGTAAAGCTGAGCCGCAGATCGAGGCCGTTGAAATCGAGCGGCTCGGCTAAAGTGCCCGCCGCCTTGAGATCGGTATCGGCGAGCCGGCCGACGAGGTCGACCGGGTATTGCGTCGTGGCGTCGCGCAATTGCTGGACCGAGCCCAGCGTGCCAGTGACGCGCAACGCCCGCTTCTGCAGCGTGCCCTCGCCGGTGATTTCCACCGCCGCACCGGACGCGGGCTCGTCGAGCGTGAGGGCGGCGATGCCGAGTTCGGTGTGCGTCTGATTCTCGGCGTTATGATAGACGAATCGGCTGTCATGAACGACGAATTGCTCGATCTGCGGAAACTGCGCGCGGCGCGTCGGGATGGGGTTGCCCATCAGGAAATTCCAGTTCGGCTGGCCGTCCTTCCCAATCTCAAGCAACAGGCTGCCGCCATCGAGCCGCACCACCGGCACACGCGCGGACCCGATCAGCAGGCTTAATGGCTCGAAATCGATCTCGAGCCGCTTGGCGGCGAAGAAATCCGGCGCAGAGCCCCAATCGGCGTTGGCGACATGCACGTCCTCGGCGATGAAGCGGCTCGGACGGCCCCAGCTAAGCGTTAGTGGGCCACTGAGCGTGATCTGTCGCCCGGCGGCGCGGCTCAGCGGATGTTCGAGCAGCCAGGCGAGTATCGGCGCGCCGCCCCAATAAAGCGCGCCGCCGCCAGCCAGCAGGAGAGCGGCAATGACGAGGAGCACCGCCGCGGCGATCTTGACGGCGCGCGCATGGGTGGAGAAAGACATTCGAAAGGACCAAGAGTTGCAGGGACTCAACCCCTGGGGCGGCGTAAGGTTTCATCATTCGGGCAAACGTTAGGCGCCACCGCCGGCTTCCACGCCCTTGTGCTTGTTCGGGAAGGCGTCGTTTCGCCGCGCGGCGGTCGCTTGAGGCGCTATTTCCTCAAGCGCTGGACCCAGCCGGCGAGGTTCTTGAGGAGATCGGTAATGAGCTTGCGCGCGGTCTCGTCGGTGAGCTTGCCCTGCGCGTCGAATTTGTTCTGTGCCTGGGCGATCATCACCTCGGGCCGGTTGATCGGGAACATGTTGAGGAAGACGCACATCTGCCGCAAATGGTATTGGGCGCGCGCCGAGCCCAGCAAGCTGATGCTTGCACCCATCATGGCGCAGGGCTTGCTGTCGAGTGGCGGCTCGGGCGGGCGCGAGGCCCAATCGATCGCATTCTTGAGCACGCCGGGCACCGAGTAGTTGTATTCCGGGGTCACGAACAGGATAGCGTCCGCCGCTTTGACGCGCTTGCGCAAATCCTCGACGACGGGCGGATAGCCCTTCTCGCGCACATCGTCGTTGTAGGGTGGGATGTCGCCGAGATTCTCATAGTGGTCGATGCTCATGCCCGGCGGCGCGAGCTCGATCGCCGCCTTGAGCACCAGGCGGTTGAACGATCCCTTGCGCAGGCTGCCGCTGATCGCAAAGACCTTGGTCGCTTCAGCCATCCCCGGCTCCCTCATTTGATTGGACGGAGAGTAAGTGGCGCCGCCCTCCTGTTTCCGTCAAGCAGCGGAAAATTAGCGGCCGGAATCGGCGGTATGCTGCTGGTCAGTTTGATGACAGTTCAGAGCCTGGAGGAGAAGCGGATGCCGGCGTAACTGTCCTCGCCTTGCTGGCCGTAGAATTCCTTGGTTCGGCTCAGCAGCCCGATATCGAGCCGCGCGTCGTCCTTCCAGAAAAGCGC
>DASRKX010000024.1:0-7451 GCA_035648735.1 Allostellaceae bacterium | reverse complement strand
ACGTCTTCCGGTTCGTCCTGCTCGTCCTTTTCGGCCTTCTCGCCCTTGGCCGGCGCCTTGGGCGGCGGCGGCGCCTCGACATAGGCGAAGGCGAGCTTGTTGTCGGCGTCGCAGGTGACGGTCACGGTGCCGCCCTTGGCGAGCTTGCCGAAGAGCAATTCCTCGGCGAGCGGCTTCTTGACGTGCTCCTGGATGATGCGGCCGAGCGGCCGGGCGCCGTAGAGCCGGTCGTAGCCCTTTTCGGCCAGCCATTTGCGCGCGCCCGCATCGAGCTCGATGGTGACGTTGCGGTCGGCGAGCTGCTCCTCCAATTGGAGGATGAACTTGTCGACGACGCGGCCGACGGTTTCCGGCGTCAGCGCCGCGAAGGAGATGGTGGCGTCGAGGCGGTTGCGGAACTCCGGCGTGAACAGGCGGGTGATCGCCTCCTCGTCGTCGCCGCTGCGCACCTCGCTGCCGAAGCCGATCGCCCGCTTGGCGAGATCGGAGGCGCCGGCATTGGTGGTCATGATGAGAATCACGTTGCGGAAATCGACCGATTTGCCGTTGTGGTCGGTCAGCTTCCCGTAATCCATGATCTGCAGCAGGATGTTGAAGAGATCGGGATGCGCCTTCTCGATCTCGTCCAACAGCAGCACGCAATGCGGATGCTGGTCGATCGCGTCGGTCAGCAAGCCGCCCTGGTCGAAGCCGACATAGCCCGGCGGCGCGCCGATCAGCCGCGACACGGTGTGGCGCTCCATGTATTCCGACATATCGAAGCGCGTCAGCTCGATGCCCAGGGTGCGGGCCAATTGCCGCGCCACCTCGGTCTTGCCCACGCCGGTCGGGCCGGAGAAGAGATAGCTGCCGATCGGCTTTTCCTGCTCGCGCAGGCCGGCGCGGGCGAGCTTGATCGCCGCGGTGAGCGCCGCGATCGCCTTGTCCTGGCCGAAGACCATGGTCTGCAAATCGCGGTCGAGACTCTTCAGCACCTCGCGGTCGTCGCGCGAGACGCTTTTCGGCGGGATGCGGGCCATCGTCGCGACCACGGCTTCGACTTCCTTGGCGGTGATGGTCTTGCGCCGCTTGTTCTCGGGCACCAGCATCTGCGAGGCGCCGACCTCGTCGATCACGTCGATCGCCTTGTCGGGCAGCTTGCGGTCGCCGATGTAGCGGTGCGACAGCTCGACGGCGGCGCGGATGGCGTCGGCGGTGTAGCGCACGCGGTGATGGCGTTCGTAATAGGGCTTGAGGCCGCGCAGAATCTTCACCGAATCCTCGACCGTCGGCTCGTTGACGTCGATCTTCTGGAAGCGCCGCACCAGCGCGCGGTCCTTCTCGAAGTAATTGCGGTATTCCTTGTAGGTCGTCGAGCCGATGCAGCGGATGCCGCCCGAGGCGAGCGCCGGCTTCAATAGATTCGACGCGTCCATGGCGCCGCCCGAGGTGGCGCCGGCGCCGATGACGGTGTGGATCTCGTCGATGAACAGCACGGCGCCGGGCAGCGCCTCGAGCTCGGCCAGCACGGCCTTCAGGCGCTCCTCGAAATCGCCGCGATAGCGCGTGCCGGCGAGCAGCGCGCCCATGTCGAGCGCATAGATCGTCGCGTTCTGCAGCACCTCGGGCACCTCGCGCTGCACGATGCGGCGCGCCAGGCCCTCGGCGATGGCGGTCTTGCCGACGCCCGGGTCGCCGACATAGAGCGGGTTGTTCTTCGAGCGGCGGCACAGGATCTGGATGGTGCGGTCGACCTCGGCCTCGCGGCCGATCAGCGGGTCGATCTTGCCGTTGCGCGCCTTCTTGTTGAGGTTGACGCAATAGGCGTCGAGCGCGTCATGCGTGCGCTTCGCCTGCTTCTCCGGGCGCTCCTCCTCGTCGGTGCCCTGGGCGCGGCGCGTCTCCGAGCGGCCGGGCGCCTTGGCGATGCCGTGAGAGATGTAGTTCACGGCGTCGAACCGCGTCATGTCCTGCTCCTGCAGGAAGAAGACGGCGTGGCTCTCGCGCTCGGCGAACAGCGCGACCAGGACGTTGGCGCCGGTCACCTCCTCGCGGCCCGAGGATTGGACATGGATCGCGGCGCGCTGCAGCACGCGCTGGAAGCTCGCCGTCGGCTTGGCGTCGCCGACCGGGGCCGCGATCAGATTGACCAGCTCGTTGTCGACGTAATTGGCGAGCTCGCGGCGCAGCTTCTCGACATCGACCGTGCAGGCGCGCAACACCGCCATCGCGTCCTGATCCTCGGTCAAGGCCAGGAGCAGATGCTCGAGCGTCGCGTATTCGTGCCGGCGCTCGTTCGCATAAGCGAGGGCGCGGTGCAGGGTCTTCTCGAGATTACGCGACAGCATCGAGGCGTTGTCCTTTGGAATTTATATAAGGATGACTCAGTCCTTCTCCAAGGTGCATTGCAGGGGATGCTGGTTCTGGCGGGCGAAATCCATCACCTGGGTGACCTTGGTTTCCGCGACCTCGTAGGTATAGACGCCGCAGATGCCGACGCCGCGGCGATGGACGTGCATCATGATGCGGGTCGCCTCGTCGCGGCTCTTGCCGAAGATGCGTTCGAGGATATGCACGACAAACTCCATCGGCGTGTAATCGTCGTTGAGCATCAGGACTTTGTACATCGAGGGCTTTTTCGTCTTGGGCTTCGCCTTGACGATGACCCCGGTGGCCGGTCCCTCGGTGCCGTTGCGTTTCTCGATATCGCTCATCGCTTGCGGTGCGGACCGGATTCGAGCCCGCTCCCTGGTTCAGCATGATCGCCATGATATTGGGTGGCGATTCTTCCGCAAAGCTCTTTCGCGCGCACGCGGCCATGGCCCCAGGCTAACGCCGCGGAAGTTAACGCCTTGCCAAGGAAAATCGCCCGGCGGGAAAGCCGGGGATCGCCGGGCGACGCGCGTCGCGCCGTCGGCGGTTCGCGCTTGTCAGAGCGTCGCGGGCTTTGACAGCCGGGCGAGATTCGCCTCGACGCGGCCGCCGAGGGGCGCCCAGGCGCCGTTGGCGGCGGCGAAGCCCAGCTCGGCAAGGCGCGCGACGCCGGCGAACAGCGTTTCGAGCCCGCTGGCGGCGAAGCCGGCGTTGATCGCGAGCATCTGGTCGAGCGTGCGGGCGGCGAGCAGCTCTTTCGCCGCCTCGCCCGCCGCATTCATGCCGTGCTGCGCATAGCCGGCGGCGGCGCCCGCGACGGCCTCGAAACCCTGCGCCAGGGCGGCATTCGCCGCGAGCACCGCGGCGAGATTATCGCGCGACAGCGCGGCGAGATCGGCGCCATAGCCGAGACCCACCCGCGCGGAATCGCGCGCCGAGTCGGCCACCGCCGCCACCGAGTCGCGTGCCGCCGCATGCAGGGGAGTCACCGTCGCGCTCGCCCGGTCCGCCGATCTTTTCGCTTTCACCGCCATGGCCGAATCTCCTCAAAAAAACCTTCCGCGACGCACCGCTATGCTGCGACGCAACATGACATATATTGAGCTTATCCATGGCCCTTGCAAGACCCGTTTGCAGCGCAACACGGGGGCATGCCGACCGCCTGCAGGGCGGCAAAAAGCGCGGGGAAAGCAGGGGCGCGGGCGTGAAACTGGATGAAGAAAGCGGAATAACTGGACACGGAATCGACAAATTCCTACTGTTTTCGCCGGGAGAGTGCCTATATGCCGGTCTGTGGCGGAATTGTGTTGGTAATTTGGTGAGGGAATGACGGTGGATACAGTCGCGGCCGATCCGCAATTCGTTCGATTCCGGTTTTGGCGCGGGTTGGCTTTGGCCGCCGCCGGATTGTTCCTGCTTCCCGCCTTCGCCGCCCCGGCCCTGGCCGGAACCCACCGCGCGGCCCACGGACTGCCCCTCGCCGCGCCGCTGCATGTCTCGTCCATCGTCCTCGACGCCGAGACCGGCAAAATCGTCAGCGAGAACGACGCCGACCGTCCGAACTATCCGGCGTCGCTCACCAAGATGATGACGCTCTATCTGCTGTTCCAGGCGATCGAGCAGGGCAAGGTCTCGCCCGAGGACAGCTTCACCGTGTCGCTGCACGCCGCGCGCCAGGCGCCATCCAAGCTCGGCCTGCGGCCGGGCGAAACCATCACCGTGCGCAACCTCATCCTGGCGATCGTCACCCATTCGGCCAACGACGCCGCGGTGACCGTGGCCGAGAACATGGCCGGCAGCGAGGAAGCCTTCGCCGCCCAGATGACCGCCAAGGCGCGCGCGCTCGGCATGAACGCGACGACGTTCCTCAACGCCTCGGGCCTGCCCAACCCCGGGCAGATGACGACGCCGCGCGATCTCGCCCGGCTGGCGCGCGCGCTGTGGCACGACTTCCCCAAGGAATACGCGTTCTTCGCCACCGACGAGTTCACCTACAAGACCGCGATCTACGAGACGCACAACCATCTGATGCAGAGCTTCGCCGGCATGGACGGCATCAAGACCGGCTATATCCACGCCTCGGGCTTCAACCTCGCCGCCTCGGCGGTGCGCGACGGAAGGCGGCTGTTCGGCGTCATCATGGGCGGCGCATCGGCGCATGGCCGCGATCTGGAGATGGCGTCCTTGCTGGACGATGCGTTCGCGGGACGCACCGGCGAAGTGCGCATGGCGTCGGCCTCGGACGAGGAGACGATTCCGCATGACAGCCTGGCGGGCCGCGCCGCCACCACCCTCTCGGCGCTCAATCCGGTGGCGCGCGCCGAGGCGGCGACGCTGCCGGCCCCGGGCGGCGCCAAGCACAAGGCGCGTCGGATCGCCGAGAACAGCCGCGACTGGAGCATCCAGGTCGGCGCCTTCGCGAATCGCGAGGCCGCCGAAGCCGCCGCCGCCAATGCGGCGGCCCGGCTCGGCCTCAAGGGCAAGGTCGCGGCGGTGCTGCCGCCGGAGCATAGCGACAAGGAACAGGTCTATCGCGCGCGCATCGCCGGCTTCACCGCCGCCGAAGCGGACAAGGCGTGCCGCGCGCTGCACGCGAAGCTCTCGACGCAGAAGCTCTGCGCGGTGATCCCGCCCGCGATGCGGACGGCGGCCCTGGCGCCGAATCGCGCCCCCGTGACGGCGCCTAAGCTGGCGCCGGCAACCGCCCCGGCCCCGAGCGCCGCCGGCAATCAATAGCTAGAAACCGGCGGGCGGCGCGATATTGCTCGCGCGCAGCTGAGCCACGAGCTGCGCCTTGAGCCGGCCGAGCGCCGCCTCGTCCCGGCCCTCGACGCGCGCGACCAGCACGTCCTGCGTATTTGACGCGCGCAACAGCCACCAGCCGTCTGCGTTTTTGACCCGCACGCCGTCGACATCGACGACCTCCGCCTTGGCGTCGCGCAGCCGCCGGCGGACTTCCTCGACGACCTTGAACTTGCGATCGTCGGCGCAGGGAAAGCGCAGCTCCGGCGTGTTGACCACTTGCGGCATGCGGTCGCGGAGCTGCGCCAGGCTCTCGCCGCCGCGCGACAGGATGGAGAGCAGCCGCACCGCCGCATAGGGCGCGTCGTCATAGCCGTAATAATGATCGGCGTAGAAGATGTGGCCGCTCATCTCGCCGGCGAGCGGCGCCTTGAGCTCGGCCATCTTGGCCTTGATCAGCGAATGGCCGGTCTTCCACATCAGCGGCTTGCCGCCCAGGCGCGCGATCTCGTCGAACAGGGTCTGGCTCGCCTTGACGTCGGCGATGATGGTGGCGCCGGGCTGACGCGCGACGATCTCGCCGGCCAGCACGATCATGAACTGGTCGCCCCACAGGATGCGGCCCTTGCCGTCGACCACGCCGATGCGGTCGCCGTCGCCGTCGAAGGCGATGCCGAGGTCGCATTTCTCCTTGAGGACGGCGTCCTGGAGCTGCTTCAGGTTCTTGGGCTCGGTCGGATCGGGATGATGCGCCGGAAAATTGCCGTCGATCTTCTGGTTCATCAGGATATGGCGGCCGGGCAGCTTCGCCGTCAGCATGACCAGCGCCTCGCCGGTGGCGCCGTTGCCGGCATCCCAGGCGATTGCGAGCGGCCGCTTGCCGTCGTAATCCTGGAACAGCCGGGCGACGTACTCCTTAAGCACCGGCCGGTCGGTGACGCGGCCGGCGCCTTCGGGATAGAGGCCCTCCGCGGCAATGCGCCCGAGGCGCTGGATGTCGGCGCCGAAGAACGACTTCTTGCCGAGCATGAGCTTGAAGCCGTTGTGGCTGGCGGGATTGTGCGAGCCCGTCACCATGATGCCGCCGTCGACCGGAAGCGTATTGACCGCGAAATAGAGCATCGGCGTCGGCCCGAGCCCGACCCGGACCACGTCGATGCCGGAGGCGGTCAAGCCGTCGATCAGCGCCGCCTCGAGCGCCGGCGAGGACAGCCGGCCGTCGCGGCCGATGGCGATGCGCTTGCCGTCCGCCTCGCCCAAAACCTTGGCGAAGCTCCGGCCGATGGCGTGCGCATCGGCCTCGTGGAGCGTTTCACCCACCACGCCGCGAATGTCGTATTCGCGCAGGATGGTCGGATCGAACCGATGGCCGGGACCGCTACGTTCCACCCCGCACCGCCTCAGCAATAGCCTTTGAGGACGGCGCGCACCGCGTCGCCGATATCCGCGCGCGCCAGGGCGAAGGCGACATTGGCCTCGAGAAAACCGACCTTGTCGCCGCAATCGAAGCGCTTGCCGTCGAAGCGCAGGCCATGGAAGGGCTGCTTGCCGGCGATCAGCTGCGCCAGCGCGTCGGTGAGCTGGATCTCGCCGCCGGCGCCGCGGCCGGTGCGCTCAAGATGCTCGAAGACCTCCGGCTGCAGGATGTAGCGGCCGATGATGCAGAGCCGCGACGGCGCCTTCTCCGGCGCCGGCTTCTCGACCACGCCCTTGACCGAGACCAGCCTGCCATCGTCCTTGTCGATGTTGAGAATGCCGTAGCGGCTGACCTGATCCTTCGGCACTTCCATCACCGCGACCATGTTGCCGCCGGTCTTTTCCCGCGCCTCGACCATCTGCGCCAGGCACGGCTTGTCCGCCATGATCAGATCGTCGGCGAGCAGCACGGCGAAGGGCTCGTCGCCGACGAGATGGCGGGCGCACCACACGGCGTGGCCCAATCCCAACGGGTGCTGCTGGCGCGTATAGGCGATCTGGCCGGGCTCGGGAACCCAGGACGTGACGTCGCGCAGCTGGCTGTCCTTGCCGCGCTCCTTGAGCGTGGTTTCGAGTTCGTAGGAATGATCGAAATGATCCTCGATCGACGCCTTGGAGCGGCCGGTGACGAAGATGAATTCCTCGATGCCGGCGGCGCGCGCCTCCTCGACGGCGTATTGGATAAGCGGCTTGTCGACGATGGCGAGCATCTCCTTCGGCATCGACTTGGTCGCCGGCAGGAACCTTGTGCCCAGGCCGCCGACCGGGAAGACCGCCTTGCGAATCCGTTGCGCCATCGCTCGAAGCCCCTCCCTGCGGGCCCCGCTTTCTATACCGCTTCGCGGCGCTAATCCATAAGGGCATGCGCCCCGAACCGCTTA
>DASRKX010000023.1:0-6171 GCA_035648735.1 Allostellaceae bacterium | reverse complement strand
CTGGTGCGCGGCCTCGATTACTACGGCCACACCGCGTTCGAATTCGTCACGACCGATTTGGGGGCGCAAGGTACCGTCCTTGCCGGTGGCCGCTATGACGGCTTGATGGCGATGATGGGCGGCCCCGAGGCTCCGGGCGTCGGCTGGGCGGCGGGGGTCGAGCGCTTGGCACTCCTCCTCGCCGAGCCGCCGCCGGCACCCCGGCCGGTGGCGTTGGTGCCGATCGGCGGCGAGGGCGAGAAGCTCGCGCTGAAGCTGGCGCAGGAATTACGCCGCGCGGGCTTTGCCGTCGATCTGGCCTATTCCGGCAATCTGCAGAAGCGCCTGCGCCGCGCCGACAAGATCAAGGCGCGCGCCGCCGTCATCCTCGGCGAGGACGAGCTGAAGCGCGGCCACGCCGCGATCCGCGATCTCGACACTGGCGCTCAGAGCGAGGCGCCGCTGGCATCGCTCAAAGAGCGCCTCGCGCCCTTCCGATAGAAGCTCCCCCGATGCTGCCCGGCCATAGCGGGTCCGGGACGGGGAAAAGTTTCTTCGTCCTCGGCACCAATCACGGATGACGATGAAGAGAATTTTAGGTGACTGAGAAAACGCCTTTCCATCAGCGGCTCGATAAGCTGGTGGCGCGCCACGCCGAGCTCAATGCTGCCATGGCGGATGCCGCGCGCACCGGCGATTTCGCCAAGTTCGCCAAGGAATATAGCGAGCTGACGCCCATCGTCGAAAGCGTGGATGCGTTGCGCAAGGCCGAAGCGGAGCGGGACTCCCTCGAAGCGCTGGTCAAAGACGGCGATGCCGAGATGCGCCAGCTCGCGGAAAGCGAGCTCGGCGCGCTGCAAAAGCGGCTGCCGGCGCTCGAGGAGAACATCAAGACGCTGCTCTTGCCGAAGGACGAGGCCGACGAGAAGAACGCCATCATCGAAGTGCGCGCCGGCACCGGCGGCGACGAGGCGGCGCTGTTCGCCGGCGAGCTTTTCCGCATGTATCAGCGCTACGCCACGCTCAAGGGCTGGCGCTTCGAGATCATGGAGCTGTCGGAGACCGGCCTCGGCGGCCTCAAGGAGGCAATCGGCTCGATCACCGGGCGCAGCGTCTTCGCGCGGCTAAAATTCGAATCCGGCGTCCACCGCGTCCAACGGGTGCCGGCGACGGAAGGCTCGGGCCGCATCCACACCTCGGCCGCGACCGTCGCCGTGCTGCCCGAGGCCGAAGAGGTCGACATCAAGATCGAGGACAAGGATCTGCGCATCGACGTCTTCCGTTCCTCCGGCCCCGGCGGCCAGTCGGTCAATACCACCGATAGCGCCGTACGCATTACGCACATCCCGACCGGCGTCGTCGTCCAGCAGCAGGACGAGAAATCGCAACACAAGAACAAGGCCAAGGCGATGAAGGTGCTGCGCGCACGGCTCTACGATCGCGAGCGCCAGGCGCGCGAGGCCGAACGCGCCGCCTCGCGCAAGAGTCAGGTCGGCACCGGCGACCGGTCCGAGCGCATCCGTACCTACAACTTTCCGCAGGGACGGGTGAGCGACCATCGCATCAACATGACGCTCTACAAGATCGACAAGGTGATGGAAGGCGAAGCGCTCGACGAATTCATCGACGCGCTGCAGTCCGACGATCGCGCCGCCAAGCTCGCCGAGGCCGAGTGAGCGCGACACTGACCACAATTGACGCCGTCAGCCGCGCCGCCGCGACCTTGGCGCGCGCCGGCATCGAGAATGCGTCGCGCGAGGCGCGGCTGCTGTTGGCGCTGGCATCCGGCCGCGCGCCCGAAAGCTTCGTTCTCGAATATCAGACGGCGTGCAGCGGCGACGATCTCGCACGGTTCGAATCGTTGGTGCGCCGCCGTGCCGCGCACGAGCCGCTGTCCCGCCTGCGCGGCAGCCGGGGCTTCTGGACGCTCGATCTGGCGATCTCGCCCGATACGCTCGATCCGCGACCGGATTCCGAAACCTTGATCGACGCGGCGCTGGCGCATTGGCCCGACTGCGCCGCGCGGCTGCGCGTTCTCGATCTCGGCACCGGCAGCGGCGCGCTGTTGCTCGCCTTGCTCAGCGAATACCCCAACGCCGCCGGGTTGGGCGTTGATCGCCTGCCAGGCGCGGTCGCGATGGCGCAACAAAACGCCGTCGCTTCGGGCCTTGCCGATCGGGCGGAATTCATTACCGACGACTGGGCCGGCGATTGGTCCGATACCGGACGCGGTCCGGCCGATGTCATCCTCGCCAATCCGCCCTATCTATCGAGAGCGGCGATGGATTCGCTAGTCCCCGAAGTGGCCGATTTCGATCCCACTTCCGCCCTCGATGGCGGCATCGACGGACTCGATTCCTACCGCACATTGGCGCCGGTGGTGCGCCGCCGCCTCAAGCCCGGCGGCCGCGCCTTTATCGAGCTCGGGCAGGGACAGGCGGAAGCCGTCGGCGCCTTGATGGCGCTGGTGGGCTTGCGCGTTGCAGGCCTCCGGCGCGACCTCGGCGGCGTCGAGCGCTGCCTGGTTCTGGCTTTGGAAAACGATCGACTAAACGACGGCTCGGGCGGGAATTAACGAAAAAACAGGTTGGCTTCGCCTAGCATCCCGGTCTAGGGTGTTCTGGCCAAAAGCCAGGAAGCCTAGAGCTCCGCGCTGAAAGCGCTACAAACGCCCCGTTTGGATGGATCGCTGACCCGTTGTTGGCGCGGAACGGTTGTACGAATCGCATGCGGGGCCCTTCAAGCAACGTCTTGAACCACGGATGAACAGCGACTTCAAAGGAATCATGAGACCAGGCCAGAAGAATCGCGGTCGCGGTGGCCGCAATAACAACATGTCGGGTGGACAGGGCTACTCCAACAATCGGGGGCCGCGTCCGCCGCACCGTTCACAGAATTTCGACAGCAGCGGACCGAGCGTGAAGATTCGCGGCAACGCGTATCAAGTGTTCGAACGCTACATCGCGATGGCGCGCGAAGCCGCCTCGGCGGGTGATCGCGTCTCCGCCGAGAATCTCTACCAGCATGCCGAGCATTATTACCGGATCATGCAGGCCAATGGCGGCGAGGGCCAAGGCAACCCGATGGGTCAGCAACGGCCGATGACGCCGGCCGATAACGAGATGAGCGGCCAGGATGACGGCGACGGTCAGGGCGGCCAGCAACAGCCGTATCAGCAGCAGCAACCCTACCAACAGCAGCCGCCGCAATACGGCAATCAGCAGCCGCAACATGGTCAGCCGCCGCAGCAGCATCAGCCGCAGCAGGGCGGCAACTACAATCAGGGTGGCAACCACCATCAGGGCGGCGGTCATCAGCCGCAACAGCAGCAACAGCAACATCAGCCACAGCAGCATCAGCCGCAGCCGCGTGCGCCGCAGAACGATGATTTGGGCCTGCCGCCGAGCATTCTCAATCCGTCGCGTCCATCGGAAGGCTGAGGCCTAGAGCAGGCTCGATCGCTCGACTTTTGCGGCACGCCGCTCCCCTTGCCGGAGCGCGAAAACGCCCCATATCGATGAACGGAAGACACGGCCGTCGCTTCTCCATGAAGGGCGGACGGGTCAGTTCATGACGGGGGTCTGTAATGGACTTCGAAAAATATACCGAGCGCTCGAAAGGCTTCACGCAGGCGGCGCAGACGCTTGCCCAGCGCTCCGGCCATCAGCAAATCCTGCCCGAGCATCTGCTCAAGGTGCTGCTCGATGATAAGGAAGGCCTTGCGGCTAACCTGATCCGGGCATCCGGCGGCGATCCCGTGCTGGCGCTGAGCGCCACCGAAGCGGCGCTGGCGAAACTGCCGCGCGTCGAGGGTACGGGCGCTGGCCAGACGTTCCTGTCATCCGACCTGGCGCGACTCTTCGGCGAGGCCGAGAAGATCGCCGACAAGGCGGGCGACAGCTTCGTGACCGCCGAGCGGCTGTTGCTGGCACTGGCGCTCGACAAAAACAGCGCGGCCGGCAAGGCGCTCGCTGGTACCGGCCTGACGCCGCAGAACTTGAACACTGCCATCGAACAGATCCGCAAGGGCCGCACCGCCGACAGCGTCTCCGCCGAGGAGAGCTACGACGCGCTCAAGAAATACGCCCGCGACCTCACCGCGGCGGCGCGCGACGGCAAGCTCGATCCGGTCATTGGCCGCGACGAGGAAATCCGCCGCACCATCCAGGTGCTGTCGCGCCGCACCAAGAACAATCCCGTCCTGATCGGCGAGCCCGGCGTCGGCAAGACCGCCATTGTCGAGGGCCTGGCGCTGCGCATCGTCCAGGGCGACGTGCCCGAGAGTCTCAAGGAAAAGCGCCTGCTGGCGCTGGACCTCGGCGCCCTCATTGCCGGCGCCAAGTTCCGCGGCGAGTTCGAGGAGCGGCTGAAGGCCGTGCTGTCGGAGATCACCGCCAGCCAGGGCGAGATAATCGTCTTCATCGACGAGCTGCACACGCTGGTCGGCGCCGGCAAGGCCGAGGGAGCGATGGATGCCTCCAACATGCTTAAGCCGGCGCTGGCGCGCGGCGAGTTGCATTGCGTCGGCGCCACCACGCTGGACGAATACCGCAAGCACATCGAAAAGGACGCCGCTCTGGCGCGGCGCTTCCAACCCGTTTTCGTCAACGAGCCTTCGGTCGAGGACACGATATCGATCCTGCGCGGCATCAAGGAGAAGTACGAGCTCCATCACGGCGTGCGCATCACCGACGGCGCCATCGTCGCCGCGGCGACACTGTCGAACCGCTACATCACCGACCGCTTTCTGCCGGACAAGGCCATCGATTTGATGGACGAGGCCGCGTCGCGCCTGCGCATGGAGGCTGAATCGAAGCCCGAGGCGATCGACGAGCTCGACCGCCGCATCCTGCAGCTCAAGATCGAGCAGGAAGCACTGAAGAAGGAAAGCGACGCGGCGTCCAAGGACCGGCTGAAAAAGCTCGCCGCCGAGCTGAAGGATCTGGAAAAGCGCTCGGCCGAGCTCACCTCGCAATGGCGCGCCGAGAAGGAGCAGATGGCGAGCGCGCAGAAACTGAAGGAGCAACTCGATCGCGCGCGAATCGAGCTGGAGCAGGCGCAACGCAGGGGCGACTTCACCCGTGCGGGCGAATTGACCTATGCCGTCATTCCCGCGCTCGAAAAGAAGATCAAGACCGCCGAAGGGGCCGAATCCCACCGCATGATCGACGAGGCGGTGACCGAACAGCATATCGCCGGCGTGGTGTCGCGCTGGACCGGCATCCCCGTCGACCGGATGCTCGAAGGCCAGCGCGAGAAGCTGCTCAAGATGGAGGAGAATCTCCGCCGGCGCGTGGTCGGCCAGGACGAAGCCGTCACGGCTGTCTCGAACGCCATCCGCCGCGCCCGCGCCGGGTTGCAGGATCCGAACCGGCCGATGGGCTCGTTTCTCTTCCTTGGCCCCACCGGTGTCGGCAAGACCGAGTTGGCCAAGGCCCTGGCGGAATTTCTGTTCGACGCCGACAACGCCATGTTGCGCATCGACATGTCGGAGTTCATGGAGAAACACGCCGTCGCCCGATTGATCGGTGCGCCGCCGGGCTATGTCGGCTACGAGGAAGGCGGCACGCTGACCGAAGCGGTGCGCCGCCGGCCCTACCAGGTGATCCTGTTCGACGAGGTCGAGAAGGCGCATCCCGACGTGTTCAACGTCCTGTTGCAGGTGCTCGATGACGGCCGCCTGACCGACGGACAAGGACGCACGGTCGATTTCCGCAACACGCTCATCATCCTGACATCGAATCTGGGCAGCGAATATCTCGCCAATCTGCCCGAGGGCGGCGATATCGAAGCCGTGCGCGGCCCGGTGATGGAAGCGGTGCGTGCCGCCTTCCGGCCGGAATTCCTCAACCGGCTCGACGAGATTCTGATCTTCCGCCGCCTGTCGCGCGCCGACATGGAAAGCATCGTCGCCATCCAGCTCCGCAGCCTGGAAAAGCTGCTGGTCGACCGCAAGATCAAGCTCGAGATCGACGCCAATGCGCGTCAATGGCTCGCCGAGGCGGGCTATGACCCGGTCTATGGCGCGCGTCCGCTGAAGCGCGTCATCCAGCGCGAGCTGCAGAACAAGCTCGCCGAGATGATCCTCAAGGGCGACATCGCCGACGGGCAGAATGTGCTGGTCGCGGCCAATAAGACGGGCCTGGTCATCCAGCCGGAAAAACTCCCGCCGGCCAGGCGAAGCCGCGAAGC
>DASRKX010000022.1:0-15424 GCA_035648735.1 Allostellaceae bacterium | reverse complement strand
ATCTTGCCCTCGGCGACGGTCTCGCCGAGCTGCGGCATGATGACGTTCATAGCGGCGGCGCCTACCAGGTTACCGAGATGTATTGCGTCTCGAGGAATTCGAGCATGCCCTCATGCGCGCCCTCGCGGCCGATGCCCGATTGTTTCGCGCCGCCAAAAGGCGCCGCCGGATCCGAGGCGACGCCGCGGTTGAGGCCGATCATGCCGGCGTCGAGCCGTTCGGAGATCTTGAGGCCGCGCGATAGATCCTTGGTATAGACGTAGGAGATCAGGCCGAACTCGGTGGCGTTGGCCTTGCGGATCGCCTCGTCCTCGTCGCGGAATTTCTGGATCGGCGCCACCGGCCCGAAGATTTCCTCGCTCAGGCATTTGGCGCTCTCCGGCACGTCGACCAGCACGGTCGGCGGATAGTAATAGCCGGTGCGGTTGAGCCGGCTGCCGCCGATCACCGCCTTGGCGCCCTTGTTGAGCGCGTCCTCGACGAGATGCACCACCTTGTCGCGCGTCTCGGCATTGACCAGCGGGCCGACCGATACGCCCTCCTCGAGGCCGTTGCCAACCTTCAGCGCCTTCATCTTGGCGGCGAATTTCTCGACGAAGGAATCATGCACCGTCTCGTGGACATAAAAGCGGTTGGCGGCGGTGCAGGCCTCGCCCATGTTGCGCATCTTGGCGATCATCGCGCCCTCGACCGCGGCGTCGATGTCGGCGTCCTCGCAGACGATGAAGGGTGCGTTGCCGCCCAGCTCCATCGCCGGCCGCACGACGTTGTCGGCGGCTTCGCGCAGCAGCTTGCGGCCGACCTCGGTCGAGCCGGTGAAGGAAATCACCCGCACGCGCGGATCGTGCAGCATGGCGCTGACCACCGCGCCCGATTTGCGCGACGGCAGGATGTTGACGACGCCGGGTGGCACGCCGGCTTTCTCGAAGAGCTCGGCCAGCGCCAGCATGGTCAGCGGCGTCTCCGAGGCCGGCTTCAGCACCACCGGGCAACCCGCGGCCAGCGCCGGCGCGATCTTGCGCGTGCCCATGGCAGCCGGGAAATTCCACGGCGTCACCAGCACGGCGATGCCGGCGGGCTTGTGCTGCACCAGGATGCGCGCGCCCGTCGACGGCGCCCGCGACATCTCGCCGATGTTGCGCGGCGCCTCCTCCGAGTACCAGCGGAAGAACTCGGCGGCATAAGTCGCCTCGGCGCGCGAATCGACCAGCGCCTTGCCATTCTCCAGCGTCATCAGCCGGGCGAAATATTCCTTCCGCTCGGTGAAGAGCTCGAAGCATTTGCGCAGAATTTCGCCGCGCTCGCGTGGACTCCTGGCGGCCCAGGAGGGAAACGCTCGGTCGGCGGCGTCGAGCGCCGCCTTCGCGTCCTCGACGGTGCCGTCGGCCACGCTGCACAGCGGCTGTTCCGTCGCCGGGTTGAGCACGTCGAAACGGCCGCCGTCCGACGCCTCGCGGAACCTGCCGTCGATATAGAGGCCGGTCGGCACCTCGATGTCGGGCGCATCCTTGAGCGTGATCCTGCCGTTCTTCATCGGATTATCCTTCACGCGTTCAGGCAGCGGCGGATCTTGTCGATGATGCGCGCCGCATTGGGCAGCGCCAGATCCTCGAGATTGTCTGCCGCCGGCAGCGGGATATGCGGCGTGGTGATACGCACCACCGGCCCGTCGAGGTCGTAAAATGCCTCGTCAGCGGCAATGGATGCGAGCTCGGCGCCCCAGCCGCAGAGTCGCGGGTTTTCCTCGACCGTGAAGAGATGGTGGGTGCGCGCGACCGAGCCGAGGACGGTCTGCAGATCGAGCGGCACCAGCGAGCGCAGATCGATCACCTCGACCTCGATGCCGTGCTCGCGGGCGAGAATCTCCGCCGCTTCGAGCGCGCGCGGCACCATCAGCGCCAGCGCCAGCACCGTCGCGTCCTTGCCGGGCCGCAAAATCTTCGCCGTGCCGAGCTTGTCGAGGATCTCGCCGTCCGGCACCTCGCCCTTGGTGGCATAGAGCGATTTATGCTCGAAGAAGATCACCGGGTCGGGGTCGCGCACTGCGGCGGCCATCAAACCCACCACGTCGACCGGACTCGACGGCGCCACGACCTTGAGGCCGGGAATCATCATCGCCCAATTCTCGATGCTCTGGCTGTGCTGCGCGCCGAAGCGCGAGCCCGCGCCGTTGCCGGTCCGCACCACCAGAGGGCACTTGACCTGGCCGTTGCTCATATAGCGCGACTTGGGGAATTCATTGGCGATGTAGTCGAAGCAGACGGCGAAGAAATCCGAGAACATGATCTCGGCGATCGGCTTCAGCCCCGTCATCGCCGCGCCCATGGCGGCACCCAAGATCGCCTGTTCCGAGATCGGCGTGTCGCGCACGCGCTTCGGGCCGAATTTCTCCAAGAGGCCCACGGTTGCCTTGAATACGCCGCCGGCGCTGCCGACGTCCTCGCCGAGGAACACCACGTCCGGATCGCGTTCCATCTCCTGCGCAATCCCTCGGGCGACGGCGTCCCGATAAGTCAGTTCCGCCACGCCCAGCCTCCATCGGCATAGACGTCGGTGGTCAGGATATCGGCCGGCGGCGGCGGTGCTGCCTTGCAAGTCTCGGTCGCCGAATCGACCTTGCGCATCGATTCGTCCTCGATCCGCTTGATCTGCGCTTCGCCGATGCCGAACTCGGTCAGGCGCTGGCGATAGAGCTTGATCGGGTCGCGCTTCTTCCAGGCTTCGAGTTCGCCGGCCGGACGATACTTGGCGGGATCGGCACGCGAATGGCCGCTGTAGCGATAGGTCATGCACTCGATCAGCGACGGGCCGTCGCCGGCCCGCGCCTTGGCGTAGGCGCTGCGCGCGGTGCGGAATACTTCGTCGGCGTCGTTGCCGTCGATGACGATGCGCGGCAGGCCATAGGCGCTCGCGCGGTCGGCGGCGGGATGCTCGACCGCCGTCACGTCCTTGATCGGCGTGTATTCCATATAGAGATTGTTCTCGCAGACGAAGATCACCGGCAGCTTCCATACCGCCGCGAAATTAAGCGCCTCGTGAAAGGCGCCGATATTGGTCGTGCCGTCGCCGAAGAAGCAGACCGAGACGTCCGTCTGGCCCTTGTATTGCGCGCGCCATGCGGCGCCGCAGGCGATCGGCAGATGCGCGCCGATGATGGCGTAGGAGCCCATCACGCCGTGCTCGACCGAGGTCAAATGCATCGAGCCGCCCTTGCCGCGCATCAGCCCGTTGTCGCGCTGCATCAGCTCGCCCAGCACCTGCTCCATCGGCACGCCGCGCGCCAGGGTATGGGCGTGCCCCCGATAGGTGCAGAAGCTGAGATCGCCCTTTACCATGGCGCCGGCAAAACCCGCGGCCACTGCCTCTTGTCCGAGCGAGAGGTGGCTCGTGCCCTTCACCAGGCCTTGCAGGAAAAGGTCGTAGGCGCGCTGCTCGCAGTCGCGGATCTCGACCTGCAAGCGATAGAGTTCGAGACGCTGCGCCTCGTTCAGCTCGTCATTGCTGCGGGCGACGGGCTTCAATTGTGGCGAGGTCTTCACGCGGGCTTCCCTGGCTTGGCGCTTCTTGGGGCGCCGGAGCAAAGGCGGGCCGGTGGGCGATGCTTTGCCCGGCCATCGCCTTGTCCCGGTTGCGGTCTTGCCTAAACATGCTTCTTGGGCAGCACGAAAGTCAACGTCGCGCGGCCGTGCGTTGGGCTGCAAACCGGTCCCGCGCCGCCCACCGGAGAGCGCCGCGCCAGGGCCGGTTTTCCGCGCCTTTGCGGGGGCGATTCGCCCACCGCCGCCTTGACTCCCCGGCGCCCTGCCGCGATGCTGCGACATAAAGGGAAATCGCGTGGCCGCCCGGCGCCGATCATTATGCGGCGGGGCGGGAATGCCCGGCCGATCGGGTACGCGACCTAGGGCAATCGAGCCAGGAGGTTCAGGTGGAAGGGCGTGCTTGGCCAGAGCGCCAAGGTCTGTACGATCCGGCGCGGGAACACGATGCCTGCGGCGTCGGCTTCATTGCACATATCAAGAATCGCAAAAGCCACGATCTGGTCGCCAGCGGCATCCGCATCCTGGATAACCTCGCGCATCGCGGCGCGGTGGGCGCCGATCCCTTGGCCGGCGACGGCGCCGGTATCTTGATTCAGCTTCCCGACCGCCTGTTCCGCGACGAGGCCAAGCGCCTGGGCTTCGCGCTGCCGAAGGCCGGCAGCTACGGCGTCGGCATGGTGTTCCTGCCGCGCAATGCCGAGACGCGCGGCCAATGCGAGGCCGCGATCACCAAGCTCATCGCCGCCGAGGGCCAGACCCTGCTCGGCTGGCGCGACGTGCCGGTCGATTCATCGATGCTGGGCGAGAGCATCAAGCCGATCGAGCCGGTGATTCGGCAATTCTTCATCGCGCGCGGCGCGAATTGCGTCGACACCGACGCCTTCGAGCGCAAGCTCTACGTCATTCGCAAGCAATCCCACATGGCGATCCGCTCGCGGAAGCTGCCGGACAGCGCCGCCTTCTACATCGTCGGCATCTCGACCCGCACCGTCATCTACAAGGGCATGATGATCGCCGAGCGTCTCGCGGCCTATTTCAAGGATCTCAAGGATTCGCGCACGGAATCGGCGCTCGCCCTGGTCCATGCGCGGTTCTCGACCAATACTTTTCCATCATGGGAGCTGGCGCATCCCTTCCGCTATCTCGCCCATAACGGCGAGATCAACACGCTGCGCGGCAACATCAACTGGATGATGGCGCGCCGGCATTCGATGACCTCGAAGCTGCTCGGCGACGATTTGGCGAAGCTGTGGCCGCTCATCGGTGACGGCAATTCGGATTCGGCGACGCTCGACAACTGCCTCGAGCTGCTGATTGCCGGCGGCTATCCGCTGACCCATGCGCTGATGATGATGATTCCCGAGGCCTGGGCGGACAATCCGCTGATGGATAAGGATCGGCGCGCCTTCTACGAATATCACGCGGCGCTGATGGAGCCGTGGGACGGGCCGGCGGCGCTCGCCTTCACCGACGGCCGCCAAATCGGCGCGACGCTCGACCGCAACGGGCTGCGGCCGGCGCGCTTCTTCGTCACATCCGACGATCTGGTGGTGATGGCGTCCGAAGCCGGCGTGCTCGACGTGCCGGAGGAGCGCATCATCCGCAAATGGCGGCTCGAGCCCGGCAAGATGCTGCTGGTCGATCTCGAGAAGGGCAAGATCATCGACGACGCTGAGCTCAAGACCGAGATTTCGCGCGCCAAGCCGTATCAGCAATGGCTCGACAAGACGCAGATCAAGCTCGAGACCCTGCCGGAAGAAGTGGCGCCGATGGCGCCGCCGCCGGACGTGCTGCTCGACCGCCAGCAGGCCTTCGGTTACACGCAGGAGGACATCAAGTTCTTCCTCAAGCCGATGGCGCTCTCGGGCGAGGACACCGTCGGCTCGATGGGCCGCGACACGCCCCTGGCCGTGCTATCGGACCGGCCGAAGCTGCTCTCCGATTATTTCCAGCAGCGCTTCGCCCAGGTGACGAACCCGCCGATCGATTCGATCCGCGAGCAGCTGGTGATGTCGCTGGTGTCGCTGGTCGGCCCGCGGCCGAACCTCCTTGACCTGGCCAGCGGCGGCAAGCACATCCGTCTCGAGCTGAACCAGCCGGTGCTCAACAACGTCGATCTCGAGCGCATCCGCCGCATCGAGGACAATTCCAACGGCGCCTTCAAGAGCGCCGCGCTGTCGATGTGCTATCCGGCGGCCGAGGGTGCCGACGGCATGGAAAAGGCCGTGGCGCGGCTCTGTGCCGCCGCCAAGGAGGCGGTGCTCGGCGGCTCCAACATCATCGTGCTGTCCGATCGCGCGGTTGATGCCGAGAACATCGCCGTGCCGGCGCTGCTCGCGGTGGCCGCGGTCCATCACCAGCTCATCCGCGACGGGCTGCGCACCGAAGTGGGCTTGGTCGTCGAGACCGGCGAGGCGCGGCAGCTCCATGATTTCTGCCTGCTCGCCGGCTACGGCGCCGAGGCGATCAACCCCTATCTCGCCCTCGATTCGATCTCGGGCATCCGGCGCGAGCTGGGCGACGCGCTGACCAGCGAGGACGAAGGGCACAAGCGCTACATCAAGGCGATCGGCAAAGGAATTTTGAAGGTGATGTCCAAGATGGGCATCTGCACCTTCCAATCCTATTGCGGCGCGCAGATTTTCGACGCCGTCGGCCTCAGTCACGAATTTCTCGACCGCTATTTCACCGGCACGGTGTCGCCGGTCGAAGGCGTCGGTCTGGCCGAAATCGCCGAGGAGACGGTGCGGCGCCACGCGCTCGCCTACGGCGATTCGCCGATCTACAAGAACGCGCTCGATGTCGGCGGCGAGGTCCTTTACCGCGTGCGCGGCGAGCGCCATGTCTGGACATCCGATACTGTGTCGCTGCTGCAGCATGCGGTGCGCGGCAACAACTACCGTAAGTACAAGGAATACGCGCGCCGCGCCGGCGACCAGGAAGATGGCCTGATTTCGCTGCGCGGTCTTCTGGATTTCGACTTCGCCGAGACCGCGATTCCGCTTGATCAGGTCGAGCCCGCCGCGGAGATCATGAAGCGCTTCTCGACCGGCGCGATGTCCTTCGGCTCGATCTCGTGGGAGGCGCATACCACGCTGGCCATCGCCATGAACCGCATCGGCGGCCGCTCGAACACCGGCGAGGGCGGCGAGGATGCGCGGCGCTACAAGCCGCTTGAAAACGGCGATTCCATGCGCTCGAAGATCAAGCAGGTGGCGTCGGGGCGCTTCGGCGTCAATGCCGAATACCTGGTCAACGCCGACATGCTGCAGATCAAGATGGCGCAGGGCGCCAAGCCGGGCGAGGGCGGCCAGCTTCCCGGCCACAAGGTCGACGACTGGATCGCCAAGACGCGGCATTCGGTCCCGGGCGTGGGGTTGATCTCGCCGCCGCCGCATCACGACATCTATTCGATCGAGGATCTGGCGCAGCTCATCCACGATCTGAAGAACGCCAATCCGCGCGCCGCGATC
Organism: Allostellaceae bacterium; assembly: GCA_035648735.1. Classification (GTDB taxonomy): domain Bacteria; phylum Pseudomonadota; class Alphaproteobacteria; order ATCC43930; family CGMCC-115725; genus REEB95. The sequence goes on along the minus strand of DASRKX010000022.1, from coordinate 8,412 downwards.
TCGGTCAAGCTGGTCTCCGAGATCGGCGTCGGCACCATCGCCGCCGGCGTCGCCAAGGCCTATGCTGATCACGTCACCATCGCCGGGCAGGACGGCGGCACGGGCGCCTCGCCGCTGACCTCGATTCATCACGCCGGCGAGCCTTGGGAAATCGGCTTGGCCGAAACCCACCAGACCCTGGTGCTGAACGGCCTGCGCGGGCGAATCGCGGTTCAGGTCGACGGCGGGTTGCGCACCGGGCGCGACGTCGTCGTCGGCGCGCTCTTGGGGGCGGACGAGTTTGGATTTGCAACCGCTGCCTTGATCGCCGAAGGCTGCGTGATGATGCGCAAATGTCATCTCAACACCTGTCCCGTCGGCGTTGCGACGCAGGACCCGGTGCTGCGCGGCCGCTTTGTCGGCAAGCCCGAGGACGTCATCACCTATTTCCGCTTCGTCGCCGAGGAAACCCGCGAGCTGATGGCCAAGCTCGGCTTCCGCACCGTCAACGAGATGATCGGCCATACCGAAAAGCTGGTGATGCGGCGCGGCTCCAATCAGCCGAAGGCGCGCCACGTCGATCTGACGCGCGTGCTGCACCGGCCGAAGGTGCCGGCCGGCACCAAGACCTTCAAATGCGAGGAGCAGAACCATCATCTCGACAAGGCGCTCGACCACAAGCTGATCAAGCTGGCGCGGCCGGCGCTGGAGCACGGCAAGCGCGTCGCGCTCAAGGAGAGCATTCGCAACGTCAACCGCGTGGTCGGCGCGATGCTGTCGGGCGAGGTGGCGCGCCGCTACGGCGATACGGGCCTGCCCGATGCGACGATCGACGTGCGCTTCACGGGCACCGCCGGTCAGAGCTTCGGCGCCTTCCTTGCGCGCGGGATATCCTTCACCCTCGAAGGCGCCGCCAACGACTATGTCGGCAAGGGCCTCTCGGGCGGCAGGCTGGTAATCTATCCGCCGGCCAAGAGCACGCTCGACCGCGAGCGCAGCATCATCGTCGGCAACACGGTTCTCTACGGCGCGATCGCCGGCGAATGCTATTTCAGCGGCGTCGCCGGCGAGCGCTTCGCGGTGCGGAATTCGGGCGCCGTCGCCGTGGTCGAGGGCGCCGGCGCGCACGCCTGCGAATACATGACCGGCGGCATCGTCGCCGTGCTGGGCGAGGCGGGCCAGAATTTCGCCGCCGGCATGAGCGGCGGCGTAGCCTATGCGCTGGACGAGCGCGGCAGCTTTGCCGAGCGCTGCAACACCACCATGGTGACCCTCGAGCCGCTGATCGGCGACGACGGGCCGGTCGATGCGGATTCGCCGATTGAGTTTTCCTATTCGCTGCAGGAAAACGACGTGCGATTGCTGCGGCGCCTGATCGAGCGCCATGCTCGGCTCACCGGCAGCCCGCGCGCCCGGATGATCCTGGCGGATTGGAATCTTTGGCAGGGGCGCTTCGTCAAGATCATGCCCATCGAATACCGCCGCGCGCTCCAGAAGATGGACGAGAAGCGTGCGGGTGGGGCGCCGGCCATGGGCGTCGCGGTCGGCGCCTGAACCATCCATGGCCAAGCCGACGGGTTTTCTCGAATTCGAGCGCCGCGACCGCGACTATGCGCCGGTCGACGAGCGCCTCAAGCACTATCGGGAATTCGTTGAGCCGCTGTCGCCCGACGAGCTGAAGCGCCAAGGCGGCCGCTGCATGGATTGCGGCACGCCCTTCTGCCACCCCGCCTGTCCGGTCAACAACATCATCCCCGACTGGAACGATCTGGTGTTCGAAGGCGATATGCGCGCCGCGCTCGACGTGCTGCATTCGACCAATAATTTTCCCGAGGTCACCGGCCGCATCTGCCCGGCGCCCTGCGAAGCGGCCTGCACGCTCAACCTGATCGAGGCGCCGGTCACCATCAAGACCATCGAGCATACCATCGCCGATACCGGCTGGAGCCGCGGCTGGGTCGAGCCTCAGCCGGCGACGCACCGCACCGGCAAGCGCGTCGCGGTGATCGGCTCGGGGCCCGCCGGCCTGGCCTGCGCGCAGCAATTGGCCCGAATCGGCCACGACGTCGCGGTCTATGAGAAGAGCTCGCGGATCGGCGGGTTGCTGCGCTACGGCATTCCCGACTTCAAGCTCGAGAAGCACGTCGTCGATCGGCGCATCGCCCAGATGCGCGCCGAGGGCGTCGTCTTCCACGTCAACAGCCATGTCGGCGGCAACGTCCCGGTCGAAAAGCTGATGCAGGAGTACGACGCGGTCGTCTTCGCCATCGGCGCCGAGCACCCGCGCGATCTTTCGGTGCCGGGGCGGGAACTCAAGGGTATCCATTTTGCGATGGACTTTTTGATGCAGCAGAATCGCCGCGTCGCCGGCGACACGCTCGACGGGCATGACATCCTGGCGACCGGCGCCGACGTGCTGGTGATCGGTGGCGGCGACACCGGCTCCGACTGCATCGGCACCTCGAACCGCCAGGGTGCCCGCTCCGTGACGCAGATCGAAATCCTGGCGCAGCCGCCCGAGCACGAGAACAAGCTGATGACCTGGCCTGACTGGCCGATGAAGCTCCGGGTTTCGTCGTCGCAGGAAGAAGGCGTCGGGCGCGACTGGTCGGTCGCGACGCGCGCTTTCTACGGCAAGGACGGCCATGTCGCCGGACTCGAAGCGGCGCGCGTCGAATGGCAGAGCGGCGCCGAGGGCCGCCTGCAGATGGTCGAGCTGCCGGGCTCGACCTTCCGCATCAAGGCCGACCTCGTGCTGCTCGCCATGGGATTCCTGCATCCGGTGAAGCCGGGCGCCGTCGCTTCGCTCAAGCTCGAGCACGATCCGCGCGGCAACATTCGCGCCAACACCGAGAACTACCGCAGCTCGTTGGACAAGGTCTTCGCCTGCGGCGACGCGCGGCGCGGCCAGTCGCTCGTTGTCTGGGCGATCCGCGAGGGCCGGCAATGCGCCCGCGGCGTCGACGAATTCCTCATGGGAAGTTCCGAGCTGCCGCGCTAGAAGGCAAGAAATTCGCGTAGTGCTTTTTGGAAGGCGTCCGGCTGCTCAAGGACCGAGCAATGCCGCGCCGGCCCGAGCCAGGCGAGGCGCGATTCTTTGATATTTCCGTTGAGCCAGCGCGCGGCGTCGAGGAAGCTCGGAATGTCCTGCTCGCCGCAGACCACCAGCGTGGGCGCCGAGATCCGCGGCGCTCGATCGCGCAGATCGGCCGCCGCCAGCGCCGCGCAGGCCAGCGCATAGCCCTCGTCCGAACAGGCGGCCAAGGCGTCCCGCACATAGCGTACCGCCGGCGGATCCTGCGCCACGAAATCCTTGGTGAACCAGATATCGAGCAGGCCGGGGATCAAGGATTTGACCCCGTCCCGGCGTGCCTGCGCGGCGCGCACCGCCCACATCTGCCGCATCTCGTCGGTATAGCGCGGCGTCGTGTCGATGAGCGCCAGGCGCTCGACGCGTGCCGGATGGTTGGCGGCGAAATCCTGCGCGATGAGTCCCCCCAGCGAAATGCCGGCGACATGCGCCCGGGCGATGCCGGCGCGGTCGAGCAGGACGGCGAGGGCGGCCGAGAGATCGGCGATGCCATAGGGCGACGCCGGCACGGCGGCCGCGCCATGGCCCGGGAAATCATAGGCGATCAGGGTAAAATCCCGCTCCAGCCCGGCGGCGGCGATATCCCACAGGCGATGGTCGACGCCCAGGCAATGCAGCAGGACGAGCGCGGGGCCCGTGCCTCGCCGGACGATTCGGATATTCGCTGCTGCGAGTCCCATCTCGGCCTCCCGAGGCGCCTTTTACCCTATCTTGACCATGCCGGGAACCCGGCGGGCGGATCGCAACGCTCTCTTAAGAATTTGGCCCGTATCCTTGCCATCGCAATTTCGCTGGCCCGAGATTCCTGAATGACCGGCACATTCCAACCGGCCTACGATCCGATGCTCGTCCTCTTGTCGATGGGCGTCGCGACCTGGGCCTCGTTTGTCTCGCTCCATGTCGCGGGGCGCATCTGGCGCTCCGAAGGACGGGCGCGAATGGCGTGGATCCTGGCGGCCGCCACTGCGCTGGGCGGCGGCATCTGGTCGATGCATTTCATCGCCATGCTGGCGCTCTCGCTGCCGGTGAGCTTTGTCGGCTATGACGCCATCACCACCCTGCTGTCGCTCTTCATCGCCATCGATGTCACCGCCATCGGCTTCTCCATCATCGCCGGCGGCCGAAGTCTCCTGCGGCTGATCACGGCGGGATTCATCATGGGCTGCGGCGTGGCCGGCATGCACTACACCGGCATGGCGGCGCTCCGCCTGCCGGCCGAGATGACTTACGATCCGATCCTGGTCGCTGCATCGGTCGCCATCGCCTGCGTCGCCGCGACGGCGGCGTTGTGGATTGCGCTCAACGACAAGGGTGCCTGGTGGCGCGTCGGCGCGGCCGTCATCATGGGCGCGGCCGTCTACGGCATGCATTACACCGGCATGCTCGCCGTCTGCTTTACCTCCGCTTCGACCATCCCGAGTCCCGACGCCTTGGCGTTCGAGCGCGGCTCCCTCGCCACCATCATCGCCCTCACCGCAACCTTCATTCTCAGTCTCGAGCTCTTTTCCTCGAAATTTCACAAACGCACGAACGATTTCCGCGAGCGCGAGCAGCACATCCTCCAGCTCTCGACCGAGCGCTTCCGCAAGCTGGTGCAGAGCTCCTACGACATCATCCTGGTGGCGAGTCGAACCGGAAAAATCCTCTTCGCCGCGCCGACGCAAGGGCTTGCCGGCTTCGATCTTCCGGCGATCGAGAACGGCACCATCTTCGACATCGTCAGCGGCCGCGGCGTCGACGCGCTGCGCCATGCGCTCATCACGCACGGTCCGCGCTCTGCCGCCGCGCATATCGATCGGCTGATGATCCGCATGGGCGACGGCACGCTGCGCGATTTCGAAGTGACGGCGTCCAACCTCATCCACGAGCCCTCGATCGCCGGCGTGCTGCTGACCTTCCACGACGTGACCGAGCGCGAGCGTTCCGCCGAGGAATTGCGCCGCGCCAAGCAGATCTCTGAAGACGCGAGCCGCCTCAAGAGTGAATTCATCGCCAACATGAATCACGAGTTGCGCACGCCGCTCAACGCCATCCTTGGTTTCTCCGAGATGATGGTCAACGACATCAAGGGCAGGCTGAGCGAGGGCAAGTATCGCGACTATTCCAAGGACATCCACCGCAGCGGCGCGCAGCTGCTCTCGATCATCAACGACATCCTCGATTTCGCCAAGGCCGACGCCAAGCAGCTCTCGCTCAGCGAGGGCGATGTCGATCCGCAGATTCTGGTCGCGGAAAGCGTGCGCTTCGTCACGACCGCGGCCGCGAAGAAAGGCGTTTCGCTCAGCAGCGACGTGGCGAGCAATGTCCCGAATTTCCGCGGCGACGAGCGCCGCCTGCGGCAGATCCTGCTGAATTTGCTCTCGAACGCGGTCAAGTTCACGCCGTCCGGCCGCGAAGTCCGCTTGCTGACGCGGGTCAACGCCGCGGGGGGCATCGAATTCGACGTCGAGGATACCGGCATCGGCATCCCGCCCGACCAGATCGCTCGCGTCATGGAGCCGTTCTACCAAGTGGACGGCTCGCTCGCGCGCCAGGAGGAAGGCACCGGCCTCGGTCTGCCGATCGCCCGCTCGCTCGCCGAGTTGCATGGCGGCACGTTGAGGCTGGAAAGCGCTGTCGGCTACGGCACCACGGCGCGGCTGACGCTGCCCGCCGCGCGCATCATCGCGCCTTCCGTCGCGGCCTAGGCCGCTCTTTCCGTTCTTCCGCTCGCCCGCCGCCCGGCTCCCGGGCGGCGCCACCATTGAAAAGCGCTGCTGCGGGACTTATTGATAAGTCTCGTTTGCGCCTTACCTTTTTGCGGAGTTTCCGGATGCTTCGGCGGCCTTCCCGTGCCGTGCTTTCTCTATCGGCGCTGCTTGCCGGTTGCACGGTCGGTCCTGACTTTGCCCCGCCGCCGGCAACTCCCGACGCCGGCTATCGGCCGGGCGGCGCGGCCGATCTTGCGACTCCGCCCGGCGTGCCGGCGCAGCATCTGGCGTTCGGCGACGAGGCCGCCGGCGATTGGTGGACGATGTTCCGCTCGCCCGCGCTCAACGCGGTATTGCAAGACGCCGTGGCGCAGAATCGCGATCTGGCGGCCGCCCGGTCCAGCCTCGACGCCGCGCATGAGGTGGTCAATGAGGCGCGTGGCGGCCTGTTTCCGCAAATCGATCTCGCCGGCACCGCCGAACGCCAGAAGCTCAATTTCGCTGCCTTCGGCCTGAAGCAGCCGCCCGAAACCTTCAACATCTTCTCGATCGGTCCGACGGTGAGCTATTCGCTCGATCCCTTCGGCAAGAATCGCCGCCTGGTCGAGGAGCGCGCTGCCCAGGCCGAGGTGCAGAACTACCAAACGGCCGCGATCTATCTCTCGCTCACCGGCAATACGGTCAGCGACGCGCTGCTTGTCGCCTCGCTTCGCGCGCAAATCAAAACGACCGAAGACATCATCCGCGACGATGAGAACACGCTCGACCTCGCACGCAAGGCGGTCCAGGGCGGCGCTGCGACGCAGATGGATGTCGAGACCGCGCGCAGCCAATTGGCCACCGACCGCACGCTGCTGCCGCCCTTGCGCCAGCAGCTCAGTGTCGCGCGCCACGCGCTTTCGGTGCTGGTCGGCAAATCGCCGGCCGAATGGAGCCCGCCCGATTTCACACTCGATTCGCTGACCTTGCCGGCCCGAGTGCCGGTGAGTCTGCCTTCCGAGTTGGTCCACCGCCGGCCCGATATCCTGGCATCCGAGGCCGAGCTCCACGCCGCCTCCGCCGCGATCGGGGTCGCCACGGCGCAGCTCTATCCCAACATCACCCTGACCGGCGGGATCGAGCAGATCGCCACCGGCACGGGCGCCCTGCTGACGGCGGGCAATAACGCCTGGAACATCGCCGGCGGGCTCACGCTGCCGCTTTTCCACGGCGGTGCCTTGGAGGCCCAGAAACGCGGCGCCGAGGATAATTTCAACGCGGCGCTGGCGAGCTACCAGCAGACGGTGCTCGTCTCCTTCGCCCAGGTTGCCGACACGCTGGACGCGCTACAGCACGACACCGAATATCTGAACGAAACGCGCCAATCGGTCGAAGCGGCCGGCCGTTCGCTCGAGCTGACCCGGCGCGCCTATCAGGCGGGCGATTTGGCGCTGCTGCCGGTGCTCGATGCGTCGCGCGTCAGCCAGCGGGCGCGCATCGCCTATATCCGGGCCCAGGCGCAGCGCTATCTCGATACGGCGCAGCTTTTCCTCGCCATGGGCGGCGGCTGGTGGGAGCGGCCCGAATTGCGCCAGGCCGGGACGGAACCTTCCCTTGTGCCCGCGCATTAGGCTCTGGATGTATCATCGTCGGCTTATCATTGTCGCGGCCTTTTGGCTCGCTCAGGCCGTTGCCATGGCGCCGGCCTTTGCCGGCCAATTTTCCATCCTCGAAGAGAACGATTCACTCTTTTCCAAGTCCGACAAGCACTACACCCAGGGCCTGCGGCTGGGGTATCTGTCCGATCCGCTGATCGAGGGCTGGCGCTATAACGCCTTTGACTTCGCCAATGACGTGCTGCCTTTCTTCGCCGCCGACGGTGACCGCCAGCGTCGCTTCGATGTTGTGCTCGGCCAGAGCATCTACACCCCGAGCAATCTCCATCTCAACCCGCCGAGCCCCACCGACCGACCCTATGCCGGCTGGCTCTATACCGGCGCGTCGCTGATGCAGGAGGATGGCGGCAACCAGCTCACCAACCTCGAGCTGTTGGTCGGCATCGTCGGCCCAGGCTCTTTCGCCCAGCAGACCCAGAACGACTGGCACCAATTCGTCGTCGGCATCCCGGGCGGCCAGGGTTGGCACAATCAATTGAAGAACGAGCCGGGCCTGGCGTTGTCTTATGAAAAGCGCTGGCGCTTCGATATCGTCTCGCTCGGCGTCGTCGGCATGGACATCGTCCCGGAAGTGGGCATCACCGCCGGCAACGTTCTCACCTATGGCTCGGCCGGCACCATTTTGCGTATCGGCAGCGATCTCGGCGTCGATTACGGCAGCGCGCGCATCCGGCCCGGCCCGTCCGGTACCGATTGGTTCGACAGCGCCAAGCTGCTGCATCCGCTGGGCTGGTACGTGTTTTTCGGCGGCGAGGGGCGGGCGGTCGCGCGCAACATTTTCCTCGACGGCAATACCTTCGCCACCAGCCGCAGCGTGGACAAGAAGCCCCTGGTCGGCGATCTCACCGCCGGTGTCGCGCTTTTCTGGAAGGACGACGCGCGGCTCGATATCGGGCTGCTGAGCCGAACCAAGGAATTCTACGGCCAGCAAGGCGAGGACAGTTACGCCGGCATCCGCTTCTCCTCCAGGCTCTGAACTGTCATCAAACTGACCAGC
>DASRKX010000021.1:0-10957 GCA_035648735.1 Allostellaceae bacterium | reverse complement strand
GGCACGCGATCAGGAATCGCTCGGGCGGAGCGGTCGCCGTGTCGGGGTGCCGGGATCCGCTTCGGGCGGCGGCGGAACGTTGAGCGCCTGCAACAGCTGCCCTTCGATCGCCAGGATCTTGTAGGCCGCGAACACGGCCTGACTCTGTGCCGTCGCCGCGCGCACTTGCGACTGGAAGAAGGCATCCTGGGCGTCGAGCAGATCGAGCAGGCTGCGCTGGCTGACCTCGAACTGCTGGTCATAGGCGCCGCGCACCTCGGATTCATGCTGCGCCGAGCTGCTCAGCAACGGAACGCGGCGCTGCGCCGCATCATAGGATGCCCAAGTCTTGCGCAAATCCTGTTCGGACTGGCGCAGCGCGGCGAGACGGACGTTGCGCGCCTGCGCCACCTGGGCGTAGGCCGCCTCGCGATTATGGATGTCGGCGCCGCCGGCGTAGAGATTCCAGCGCAGCACGACGAGGGCACGCGCCTCGTTGTCCTTGCCCGGCACGCCGCCGACGTTGTGATTGTGGTCGCCGCCGACCTCGAGATTGACGGTGGGATCGAAGCGCGAATCCGCGAGCTCGACTGCGGACCTGGCTGCGTCGATATCCGCCTCGCGCGCCTTCACTGTCGGATTGGACGACATCATGATGCGCACGCTGGAGTCGACGTCGGCCGGCAACGCGCCAGCCGGCACCGGAACGTCTTCGAGCGTGCCCGGCGCCTGGCCGACGATGGTCAGATAGCGCCCCTCGGCATCCTGCAGACTGCCGCGCACGTCCTCGCGCGCCGCCTGAGCCTGCTCGAAACGACTCACGGCCTGCGCCGAATCGGCGGCGCGGCCGGCGCCGCCCGAGGTGCGCGCCTCGACGCGCTGAACCAGCGCCTGGTGCGCCGCCACGTTCTGGTCGGCGAAAGCAAGGATGCGACGCAGCCGCACCACATCGAGATGCGCCTCGACCGCATCGAGGCCGACATATTCCGAATTCTCCCAGACGCGGAAGGCGGCCGAGCGCGAACGGCTTGCCTGATGATCGACCTCGGCCGTCGTGGCCCCGCCGTCATAGAGCTTTTGGGTCAGGACCACCGACAGCTCTTCACGGATGTGTTGGCCGCTGGTGCCCTGGGTGAAAAGATTGTCGGTCCATTCCGGGCCGATCGAGCTGCGCATGTCGATCGTGGGCAGATACAGGCTGCGCGCGCGTCGGAGTTCGGAATCCACCTCTTCGCGGTTCGACCGCAGTTCCAGAACCTTGGGATTGGTCTGCACGGTCATGCGCACGGAGTCGCTGAGGCTCTGCGCCTGTGCGCCGGCCGTCGTCAGGAGCGCCGCCACTGCCACGCCGGCACTGAGCGCCCATCGCCGCTTCATCATCGCAATCCCCGTAACCATCGTCCCTGACACCATTTTTGTTTCCTCGGCCCCCTCTGGGACCGGGTCGATCGTTAATAAGTATTAAGATAAGTGTCAAAATAATCGACGTGAGTGTCGGAAGTAATTACAAGTCATAGTTAATGTTTATACTGAATACGCGGCAAATATATTGGACAAATTCGGAGACGTCTACGAGTTTTTTCTTAATCTGATCAGATTCTATGGTTAAAAAGCCTCTTATCTATTAACCATTCCTACCCTGAAAGAACCTAAAGCGGCGGTTTTGCAGAAACCGGTCCAAAAAAATGGGCCACGACAAAGCGCGGCCCAGTTTAGGGAGGAAACGCCAAATCGGCGTCTTGCCATTGATATGGGAGGCTGCCCGGCCGGGCACAATCGTCCGGCGTGTCGTCTCGCTACTGCTGATGGCAGTATGCGGCGCATGCCCGAACAGCCGCCAAAACCGTTAACGCCGGAAACGTTCTTCGCCTCGATCGGCGCGGCACGGATCTGGGTTCGACCGATCGGATTCTTGGCCGACAAAATCGCTGCGGTCGAGCTCCTGGCTCGCGGCGACGGTGAAATTCTCTCGGCCGCCGCCACCCTACCAGCCCTCCGCGACGCCCTGCTGCAACAATCCAAGGAATTGCAGGCGCGGTTCGACCGCGCGTTCGCCAACCTCGCCGGTACGACATCCTGGGCCGGCTTCGATCTTGGCCGGCGGCCGCTCATTATGGGCATCGTCAACGTGACGCCCGATAGCTTCTCCGACGGGGGAGCCTTCGCCACGCCGGAAACGGCGATCGCGCAGGGCCGCAAACTCGTCACCGAGGGCGCCGATATCGTCGATGTCGGCGGGGAATCGACGAGACCGGGTGCCGCCCCGGTCTCGCCCGAGGAAGAATTGCGCCGCGTCGATCCGGTGGTGCGCGGGCTTGTAGCATCCGGCGCCATCGTCTCGATCGACACGCGCCATGCGGCGGTCATGGAGGCCGCGCTCGCCGCCGGCGCGCGCATTGTCAACGACGTCTCGGCGCTCGCGGGCGACGGCAGCGTGGCGGTCGTGGCGCGGCGCCATACGCCCGTCGTCTTGATGCACATGCAGGGCGAGCCCCGCACCATGCAGACGGCGCCGCGCTATACCCTGCCCTCGCTCGACATTGCAGAATACCTGGAAGTGCGCATCGCCGCCTGCGAAGCTGCCGGAATCCGGCGTGGCGCCATCGCCATCGATCCGGGCATCGGCTTCGGCAAGAGCCGGGCCGACAATCTTGAAATCCTGGCGCGTCTCGGCCTTCTGCGCGCGCTGGGTTGCGCCGTCATGGTGGGCGTTTCGCGGAAATCGTTTCTCGGCCCGGCGCTGCCCGCCGCCGAGCGCCTCGCCGGCTCGCTCGCCGCGGCGCTGCAAGCCTGGACGCAAGGCGCGCAAATCCTACGCGTGCACGACGTGGCCGCGACGCGCCAGGCGCTCGATACGGCGCAGGCCATCCAATCCGTCAGCGGTGCCGTTCGATGGTGACGCCGACGCTTTCCGTGTCGGGGTAGACGTCGAGTTTCTCGACGCTGATCCGCGCCACCCGGACGCGCGCATCCTCGAGACAAAGCCCCGCCGCCGCCGCCGCGAACGTCTCGACCAGGTTGATGTGGCGCGCCAAGGCGAGCGCGCGGATACCCTCGACGACGCGCTCGTAATCGAGCACCTCGCTCAGTTCGTCGGCGGCGGGGCCGGCACCGCTCATCTCCAGCTCGACCGTGACGCGCAGCCGCGGCGGTCGTAGCTTCTCGTGCGGATGGACGCCGATCCTGGCGGCCACCACCAGATTGCGCACGAAGATGCGATAGGTGTCGGCGGACGTCGGCTTATCCCTCACGTCGATTATCGCCGGTCACGGCCGGCGGGCCCGAAATCGCAGTGGAGAATTCGGCGACGACCATGGCGACGACGGCGCGACCAGCGGCGTCGCGGCCGCCATCGTTCTGCTCAAAACCGGCCTTTTCGCCATTCTCGACCTCTCTTTTGCACGACACCGAGCTGCGCTTGTCGCCTTTTGCCATACTTTAGACGCTTGCCGCCGCCCCGCCAATCGACACCGGCACATCAATTTGCGTCCGGGACGCGACCTTCAGGGTCGCGACGGGGTTATTATCGGACAAACGCCCAGTTCCCGCATGGATGCACCCCGCGCACTTCTTTCCACCGAGCTTGAGGACGGCCTGCCGCACCCGCGACGGTTCTGGGCCGTCGTCACGATCGGCATCGCGGTCGCGATGTCGATTCTCGATGCCAGCATCGCCAATGTCGCGCTGCCGACCATCGCCGAGAACCTGAACGCCAGCCCGGCGGCGTCGATCTGGGTCATCAACGCCTATCAGCTCGCGATCATGATCCTGCTGCTGCCGCTGGCATCGCTCGGCGATATCTACGGCTACCGTCGCGTCTATGTCGTCGGGCTTATCGTTTTCACCATGGCCTCGCTGCTCTGCGCGACGTCGGCCACGCTGCCGATGCTGGCGAGCCTGCGTGCCGTCCAGGGAGCGGGTGCGGCCGGGCTGATGAGCGTCAATGCTGCGCTCATTCGCTTCACCTATCCGCGCCTGTCGCTCGGCCGCGGCATCGGCATCAACGCCTTTATCATCGCCACCTCCTCGGCGGCGGGGCCGACCGTCGCCGCCGGCATCCTCGCGATCGCGCAGTGGCAGTGGCTGTTCCTCGTCAATGTGCCGTTGGGCATCACGGCGCTGGCGCTCGGCATCAAATACCTGCCCGCCAACCGACGCTCGCCGCACCGTTTCGATTTCTGGAGCGCCATCCTCAATGCCCTCGCCTTCGGGCTGCTCATCGTCTGCATCGACGGGCTTGGACATGGCGAGAACGGGCGGTTCGTCGCCGCGGTGTTCGTCGTGGCGCTGCTGTTCGGTGCGCTGTTCGTCTGGCGCCAAACGGTTATTCCGTTTCCGATGTTGCCGGTCGGCCTCTTCGCGCGACCGATCTTCTCGCTGTCGGTGCTGACCTCGATCGGCTCCTTCATCGCCCAGAGCATGGCGCTGGTCTCGCTACCGTTCTATTTCGAGCACGCACTCGGCTTGTCGCAGGTGCAGACCGGGCTTCTGATCACGCCCTGGCCGCTTACCATCGCGGTCGTCGCCCCCATCGCCGGCCGGCTCGCGGACCGTTATCCAGCCGGCATTCTCGGCGGCATCGGCCTCGCCGTCATGGCGATCGGCCTGGCGCTGGTCGCGTTCCTGCCGGCGCATCCCAGCATGACAGACGTCGCCTGGCGCATGACGATCTGCGGCTTCGGCTTCGGCGCGTTCCAGTCGCCCAACAACCGCGCCATCCTCGCCAATGCGCCGCGCGAGCGTAGCGCCGGCGCCGGTGCCATCATCTCGACAGCGCGGCTCCTGGGTCAGACCACCGGCACGGCGATGGTATCGCTGATCTTCGGCCTCGGCGCCGCAAGCGCGGCCGCGGCATCGCATGCCGAATCCACTTCTATCCTGGTCGGCGCCGGCTTCGCCGCCGCCGCCGCAATCATCAGCAGCCTGCGCCTGATGCAGCGCTAGCATAGCGTTTTCATCAGACCTTTCCGGCCGGCCGTCATCAAACCGTCATGTCGTTTTGATAGCTCGTCAGGGCTGCAACCGCAGTGCCGCCCCGCTATTCTCCGCTGGATGATCGTGAACGCATTCATTTCGATTTGCGCCGGCCTCGGCCTCTTCTTCATCGGGGTCAAGGGCATCGGCGCCAATATGGGCCAGATGGCCGGCCGCAGCTTGCGGCGCTGGGTCGCGCGCTCGACCGGCCAGCCGGTGCTGGCCGCCGCCGTCGGCCTGGCGGCGGGTGCTCTGACGCAAAGCACCAATGCCGTGACGGTGATCCTGATCAGCCTGGCCAAGGCCGACCTGATCACCGCCGTCGAGGCAGCGCCCATCCTGGCGTGGTCCAATGTCGGCACCTCGGTGCTGGTGATGCTCGCCGCGGTCGACATCCATCTCTTCGTGCTGGGGCTGATCGCGCTCGCCGGGCTTTGCTTTTATTTCAATCTCGACCGCTCGCCACGGTGGCGCCCGATTGTATCGACTCTGTTCGCCCTCGGCATGCTGTTCCTCGGCCTCGAGATGATGCGCGGCGGCTCGCACGACGTGCACGCGTTGGGCTGGGCGACCGAAATGCTCGCGGCCTCGACGCGATACACCGTGACGGCGCTGCTCGCCGGCGCCGCATTCGCCATGCTGGTGCAATCCTCGGCCACCGTGGCGGTCATGGCCATCGCCATGACCGCGGCCGGGCTGCTGACGCCGACGCAGGCCGCCCTGGTGATCTTCGGCGCCAGCGTCGGCTCGGGCATTGCCACCTATTTCATCGGCTTCCGGATTTCCGGTCTGCCGCGCCAGCTCGCGGCCTATCAGGCCTTTTTCAAGATCGTCGGTGTCATGCTGCTGCTGCCGCTCTTCCTGTTCGAGCAAACCAGCGGCCTGCCGTTCTTGATGCACTGGTCGGGCGGCATCGGCGTCGATACGGGCCATCAGGTCGCCGCGGTCTACGTCGCCTGTCAGATCGCAGCGGTGGTCGCGCAAATTCTTTTCACGCGACCATTGAAGCCGGTGCTCGACCGGCTGATGCCGCCCTCGGTCGAGGAAAATCTAGCCAAGCCGCGGTACCTGTATGAACAGGCGGTGGACGAGCCGGAATCGGCACTCGGGCTCGTCGACAAGGAGCAGGCCCGGCTGTTCGCCTTGACGCCGCTCTATCTCGGCATCGCCGACCAGTTGCCGCCGGCCGAACGCGGACTTCAGCGCGCGGCCGTCATTGGCGTCGCAACGGCGCTTGCGGGTGCCATCGCCGCCTTCCTCGACGATCTGGCGGACAGCGCGGCGAGCCGCGACCTCCTCGAGCGCGCCGCCGACCGGCGCGGCTGCAACGCCCTGCTGCGGTCGATCCATGAATCGCTCGACGAGGCGGGCGAGGAGCTGGCACGGCCCTTCGAGGCCGAAGCGATGCGTTCGCTGGCGCAGAACATTGGCGAGGGTTTAGGCGCGCTATTGCTGACGGCCGACGAGGCGGTGCGCAGCCGGAGTCCGGACGATCTCGTGTTGCTGCGCCGGCTCACCGCCGACCGCGAAAGTCTTGTCGATGCCCTGCGCCGTCGCGTCATGGCCGCGGATCGCGGGCTTTCTGCCGCGGACCAGGCGCATCTCTATGCCCTCACCAGCCTGCTCGAACGCGTGGTCTGGCTATTGCGGCGTTACGGCGGCCTGGTCGCGGCGCAGGTCGAGCGCGAAACAGAGCAAACCGAGGCCGTGCCCCTTGCCGCGGCGGTCGCCGACGCGTCTGCCGCAATACCGCCGGCGTCGGCTTCTCAGTGCGCGGTGCCGGGTCGCGGGGTTGATTTCGCCCAGTAGTCGGGCGCGGCCTTGGTTTGCGCCAGCTTGGCCGCGTCCTCGAAGCCCGGCGCCATCGAGGCATCGGTCCCGGTCAGCACCTGGTGGTGGTCGATGTTGAGGAGACGCAGCCAACTCTGCTGGCCCAGCGTCAGCCCGATCATGCAGCCCAGCTCCACCAACTCCTTCTCGCTGAACTGACCGTGCAGCCGGTCCCAGAACGTATCGTCCGTCGTCAGATGCCAGGTGATCGCCTCGGCATAGGCCAGCGCCGCCTTCTGACGCTCGGTGTATTTAACCGATTTCTCGAAGTTCAGCAGGTCCATCACATGATCCTCGATCACCGCGCCAGCCCTCGCCGCCTTCACCGAGCGCTGGTTGCCGCAATATTCGCACTGCACCGAACGCGAGACGTAAAGCCGGCACAGCTCCTTCAGCGAATGATCGAGAACCCCGTTGCGGAAGATGTCGCGCCAGGAATTGGCGAAGAACCAGAAACACGCCGGGACATGCGCCCGCACCGCCGAGCTCTCAGGCCGCGGCGTGCCCTCCCGCTGGCAGCGCTCCATCTCCGCCCGCATCTCCGGCGTCATATCCTTCAGGTCCACGTAACTGATCCGCTGTTTCGCCATCAAACCCTCCGTTGCCGCGCGCTATCCGGTCGCCGCGCAAACCCGGTTATTGGCATAGCAAAAGGCCGCCGCGCCCGCCAGCGGCTGTGCAGGAGCGTTGTGGGCAGCGTGGGCAGGCGCCCCACGCGGTTACTCGGAGGACGATTGGCGGGGCGTCGCCGGCGCTCCTATACTGACGCGCAGCAACCGGCGCCGAATGGCGCGGCTATGGGAGAGAAACGACATGACAAGGATCAATCGCCGCAAATTTCTTGCCGGCACGGCAGCCATTGCCGGCGCCGCGAGCTTGCCGCTGCCCGCCTATGCGCAGCAGAAGCCGATCAAGATCGGCTTGATGACCGTAAAGACCGGTGGTCTGGCCGCCGGCGGCCTTCACCTCGAGGAAGGCATCACCTGCTTCCTCAAGGAAAAGAATTTCAGCCTCGCCGGCCGCAAGGTCGAGCTTGTCGTCGCCGACACCGGCGGCAATCCAGCCGGCGCCAAGACCAAGGCGATCGAGTTGGTCGAGCGCGACAAGGTCGATTTGATCATGGGACCGCTTGCCGCCTTCGAGTGGCTCGCCATCCAGGACTATCTCGGCCAAAACAAGATGCCGACCTTGGGTTTCGGCGGCGCCGAGGATCTGACGCAGCGCCACACCAACCCCTACCAGGTGCGGACCTCGGACAGCTCGGCGCAATGCCTCTATCCGCTGGCGGATTACGCCTACAAGGAAATGAACCTGAAGCGTGCCCTCACCGCCGGGGATGATTTTGCTTTCGGCTACGAGCAGGTCGGCGGCTTCCAAAAGGCGTTCGAGGAGGATGGCGGCCGCGTCGTCAACAAGCTGTGGTCGCCGTTCAACACGCCCGACTACACGCCCTATCTCGCGCAGATCGATCCGAACCAGGCGGATGTCGTCGTGCTGGTCTACGCCGGCGCCAACCCGATCAAGTTCATCAAGCAATATCGCGACCAGGGCATCAAGCTGCCGCTGCTTGGCGGCTCAACCGTCGCCGACGACAGCATCCTGCAGAATTTCGGCGACGAGGCGATCGGGGTCATCAATTCGATCCCTTACACCCTTGACCTGGAGAGCGAGTCCAACAAGCGCTTCATCGCCGCGATGCGCAAATACAGCGGCGCGGACGCGCCCATCGGGTTCTACGCCGCCGCCCTCTATGTCGACGGCCAGATCCTCGAAGCGGCGCTCAAGAAGACCGGCGGCAAGGTCGACGACCGCGACGTGCTGGTGAAGGCGATCAAGGGCGTATCGCTGACCGACACGCCGCGCGGCCCGGTCAAGTTCGACGAATACGGCAATTTGACCTTCACGGTCTATATCCGCCGCATCGACAAGAAGAACGGCAAGCTCGTCAACACGACGATCAAGACCTACCCGCAGGTCAGCCAGTTCTGGCACTACGATCCCAAGAAGTTCCTCGAGCAGCCGGTCTTCTCGCGCGACTATCCGCCGCTCAAGACCTGAGGCGTCCCGCCTATTCGCGTCGGCGGTCGCCGAATTCCTCGAAGGCCGCGGCGTGTTCGATCATGCCCTTGTCCAGCAGCGCGCGCATGAGGTTGTCGCCGAGCCGGCCGGCGCCGACCAGCGCCGCCGGCGGCGCGTCGATGATCGCGGCCAGCAAGCCGGCGCGAATTTCGGGCTTCGCCGCGTCGAAGATTTCGCGGCATTTGACGATCGACAAATCGGCCGCCTGGTCCGCGTCGCCGGCCTCGGCCAGGGTTCGCGCGGCAATCGTGAAAGCCGCGTAGTCAAGCATGCCGGGCTTCAGCCGCTCGATTTTCGCGAGCATCTGTTCCGCCGCCGCGCGATCGACCTTGGCCGGAAGCGCGCTATAAAGCCGCCCTTGTTTCACCCGCGCGTAGAGCGAACCTTTTTTGCTGTCCAGCCGGGCAGCCCATTCCGCCTCGGTCAGCAACGCGGATTCGGGAAACTCGGTTTCGGCACCGCTCTCGGCGGAGCAATAGACGACGCCGCCATCGACTTCGTCGACGATGTAACTGCGCCCGTTCTGCGTATAAGCAATCGCGCCGCGATGAAATTTGGATGCCATCGAAATTCCTCCCCCTCAGCTCAGCCAG
Source organism: Allostellaceae bacterium (assembly GCA_035648735.1). Classification (GTDB taxonomy): domain Bacteria; phylum Pseudomonadota; class Alphaproteobacteria; order ATCC43930; family CGMCC-115725; genus REEB95. The sequence continues at coordinate 1,502 of DASRKX010000021.1, read as the reverse complement.
CCGCCGTGAAAGCCGGCGCGCCGCAAGCCGGTCATCAGGTAGGGACAGTTTCGCATCAGCGACCACAAAAAACCTGTTCGATGGTTTTCAATCATCAGAACCGTCGGGCCCTCGTTGATGCCGAAGTGGTAAGGCGATACCCAACCCGCCTTGCGCGGCGGCACGACAGGAAAGGTTGGATTGAAGGACGCCTTGAAGCCGTAGGGGTTGGCTTCGTGCAGTCTCATCCGACTGAAGTTTTCAACGGTCGGCAGGACGATTTCCGGCGCAAACGGCAATGAGGCGACGACCGCCCAGGGCGACAGCGTTCCATCGTCGGGACCGAAGGGGACGCCCCGGGCTAAGTAATCGAAAAACCGGCGATCAACGCCTTTGATCCTACTCGTCGTGTCGCCCGGCCCATCGCTGGCGGTGATGCCCCAGCACAATTCGCCATACTGCTCGAACCCAAGCGGATTGCGGATCGCGTAGCGCTGTTGAAGCAGCGTGTTGCGGCGGCTGTTCTCGAAATAATCGCAGTCATGCGCGCGCATGAAGAAATCGGCGATGCCCCGGAAATCCACCCATAAATGCGACAGCTGGTGAATGAACAAGGGACCGGCATGAAGGAGCTCGATGCCGTCGACGTCCTTCCACTCATAGGTCGATGCCCAGGCAGCGTAGCATTCCGGCGGCAAGGGATGGCTCGGCGAGCCCAAGCCCAGGATATAAAGAATCAACGCCTCGTCGTAGCCCTCCCAATGCCACGGAAGAAACCCGCTCTCCGGCTTCCAGCCGTGGCAAACCGTCTGGCCTTGGGCCAGCATCCAGCGCCAATCGACGCGGCGATAAAGCGCGTCCGCGAGCCGGCGGATTTCGTCTTCTTCCGGGGTCGCGTTCTGGAAATATGTCGCCGCGGTCAACACGCCGGCGATCAGGATCGCGGTATCGACGCTGGAGAGCTCGCACTGCCAGGCACGGCGACCCGATTTCATGTCCAGAAAGTGATAATAAAATCCCTTATAGCCGGTGGCGTTGGGCGCGGCGCTTTGTTCGCTCGCGGCAAGGAAACGCAAGATGATGAGCGTGCGTTGAATCGCCTGTGCCCGCGACAGAAAATGACGCTCGACCCCGATGGGATAGGCGGTCAGCGCCATGCCGATTGCGGCGATGCTCGCGGGCCAATCCTCCCGCGTCTTGTCCCGCACCAGGCCGTTCGCCGGATCCGCTTCGTGCAGAAAATAGCCGAAAGAATCCCGCTGCAGGCGGTCCAATAACTGGTCTTGTTGCGCCGTTGCCGACGTGGCACGACCGGTTGTCACGAATCCCACTCGATACGCAGCAGGGCGACCGATTGCTGGGGAAGATCGACGGCGATGACGGTCGTGCCATTCTCTTCTTGGAAGGGACAGGGACGTATCACCGGCACCGAGGCCGCCATGATGGCGTCGCGCTGCGCCGGGCTCAGATATTCGGGTTCGCCCAGCGCCTGCCAGGCACGCAGCGGATTGGCGTTGTCGGCG
>DASRKX010000020.1:0-9102 GCA_035648735.1 Allostellaceae bacterium | reverse complement strand
CCCATCGGCCTCGTGATGCGTGCAGAAGTAGCGATACGTCCCGGGCGTCGTGAACGTCCGCTGATAGACCTGGCCGGCCGCGATGTCGCCGGAATCAAAAGATTGCGCGCCCGGCGGCAGCACCGCGTCGCCCGGCGTCTTCGCGCGACTTGGATCGGCCGTCACCGTATGGGTAATAAGCGACGTGTTCCGCCATTCGACGGTGTCGCCGGCGCGGATTGTGACGCTCGCCGGGCTGTAGCTTTCAAATCCCATGTCGACGACCGCAGCGGCATTCGATGCCGCTGGTCCATGCGCGGGTCCGCTCAGCCCGCAGGCGGACAAGACAACGGCCATCGAAAACCCAACGATGATCGCCACGATCCTTGATTTTCCGGACATTGGCTTTACCCGATATTCCCTCGATGATCGATGATCGGCGCGAACGATAACATTCGGCCTGGCGGCGCGGAAGCAAAAGGCACTCTCGGCCTCCGGCGCCGGGCGAACCGTTCCGGCGCGCTGGCGCTGTTCCGAACTGGCGTCCCCACGGGGATTCGAACCCCGGTTTGAGCCGTGAGAGGGCTCCGTCCTGGGCCTCTAGACGATGGGGACATCCGAGGCGCGCGCCCTATCTAAAGGCTTCGATGCGACGGATCAAGGCCATCCGGCGTTAGGACGGTGCGGCCCCGATGCAGGTTGCCGCGACGGCGGCGGCCCGATAAAAATCTCCGCGCAGCGCAGGAGGAAAGCGATATGTCGACCCGGCAATTGTGGCTGGTCACGGCGGCGATCGCCGCAATTGTCATTTTGGCGATGGGTCTGCTGGCTTGGCACAGCCGGCGGGCGCCGCTCGCATCGTCCACCGCCGGCGTGACGGCGCCCGCGAGCGGCGACGACAAGCTGAGCGGTGCGGCGCGGGACGATTTCGTGCGCGGCGCCAAGGCCGCCTGTCGGCGCAGCGCGTCGCAAGCGTTGCAGGAATCCGGCGGCGCGGCGAAGAGCGATGTGATCGACAGCTATTGCGACTGCACCAGCCAGGCGGCCGCCGATTCGATGACCATCGACCAGGCGCGCTACGTCGCCGATCGCAACCAATTGCCGCCGAGCTTCCAGGATCAGTTCAACGCGATCGTGCAGCGCTGCGGCGCTCAGGCGCAGCCGGCCGGGAAATAGCCGGGCGGAAAATAGGCTGGGTCAGTCGCGGAAGTTGACGTATTGCAGCGGCTGCTCGACCTTGAGCCCGCGCAGGAGCTGGATCGCCGCCTGCAGATCGTCGCGCTTCTTGCCCGAGATGCGCAGCTCGTCGCCCTGGATCGCCGCCTGCACCTTAAGCTTCGAATCCTTGATGGCGCGGGCAAGGGTCTTGGCAATATCGGCCGCGATGCCCTGCTTCAGCGCCACGACTTGACGCATTGCCTGACCTGCCGCCGGCTCGGGCGGCTTGAAGTCGAGAGCCGCCGGATCGACCTTCCGCCGCACCATGTGGCCCTTGAGCAGTTCCTGGAGCTGGCGGAGCTTCATCTCGTCGTCGGCCAGGACGGTGATCGCCATTTCCTCACGCGTCACCGTCGACTTCGAGCCTTTGAAGTCGAAGCGCGTAGCGATCTCCCGCGCCAGGCCGGCGAGCGCGTTATCGACCTCGGCCAGGTCGAGACGCGAAACGATGTCGAAGGCGGGCATGGGCTACTCTTGAACGGTTCGGGCTCTCAACTTATACCGCCCTATCCCGGCAAGAAAGAAAAGGGTATCGCGATGCAACGGTTCGCCATCGTCGTGGCCGGCATCGCCGGCGCGGTTTCGCTCGGCGCCGCCGCCGCGCTGCGCCATCTGCTGCATGACAACGCCCAAGCGATGGAATGGGGCGCCACCGCGACCCGGCTGGGCCTGTTGCATGCCGCGGCGCTGCTCGGGCTGGCGGCGTTGATGCGCGACGGCGCGGTCATCGGCGTGGCCCCTATGCGCGTGGCGCTGTGGTGCTTCGCGGCGGGGCTGCTGCTGTTCTGCGGCAGCCTGTGGCTTCTGGCCTTCGGCGCGCCGCATCGCGTGGCCGGCGTTACCCCGGTCGGCGGCACCTTGCTGATCGTAGGCTGGGCGGCGCTGGCGATCGGCGCCATGGCACGCCGACCCGGCTAGGTCAGCGCAGATTCGCCGGTACCTTGATGCCGGCTTCGGAATAATAGCGCAGCGCACCCGGGTGCAGCCGGGCGCCGAGTGTCGTCAGGCGCGACGGAATGACCGCCGCCCAGGCGGGATGCTTCTTTGCCAGATCGAAGCGCTGCGACCAGAATGCCTTGGTGATGGCATAGGCGGTGGCGTTGGTCATGCTGATCGTGGTGTAGGCGCCGGCCGGCACCGACAGCGTCGTCACGTCGTAATCGATCCCGGGATAAGTGCCGCGCGGAATCACGACCGCCGCGGTGCTGTCCTCGACGGCGTGCATCCGAAGAATCGTCGGCTGCGGCAGGGAAAGAATCCGGATGGGCAGGACGCTCGCCAGCTCGCTCACCGCCGCCATGGGAAAGCTGCCGGTCGCGGTGAAGCCGCCGACCTGCTTGTCCTTCAGCGCCGCTCCGGCGCCGGAGATGTCCGCGTCGATGAGTTGGACGCTCTTGTCGATGCCGAGCACTTGCAGCACTTCGTCGGTGACCCATTCGCCGAGACTGCCCTTGCTGCCGGGAATAAAAGGCTGTCCCGCAAGGTTGGCCATGGTTTTGATGCCGCTGTCCTGGCGCACGATCCAATGGAAGGTCTGCGCCGGGACGGGGAAGAGCGAGCGGATCTCGTCGTAATGCGCATTCTTCTCGAACGGCTTGTCGCCGCGCCGCGCCTGCGCGATGGTCGCCGAATTGGCGGTAAAGATGTAGTCGCCGTCGAGCCGGATCGAATCCATGACGTTCTGGACCGACCCCTGACTTTCCTCGACGACCAGCGTGAAGGCGCCGTTGCCGGCAAGCGCCAGCGCTTCAGCAAACTGCCGGGCCAGCGCGTAATTGGCGCTGTCCGCCTTGCCCGCATGCACCGTAATGGTCGCTTCCCTCGCGGCCGCCGCAAAGGAAAAGAGGAGGGCGGCAAGACCAAACGCCGCCGATGCACGCGTCATTTTCACGTCAAAAAGCCGCCCGACAAACCCTGCCGCCGCTGAAACCGATCGCGGCGCAGCCTATATGCGTCGCGGGCGGCGCGGCAAGCCCCGGCTGGCCGGAACGCCGCTTGGTATGCGAAACTGCTATGGCGACGCACATTAAGGGACGGCAAAAAGAACCATGACCACGCTGTTGGTGACCCACGAAGCCTGCATCCGGCACGAACCCGGCAGCCATCACCCGGAATCGCCGGCGCGGTTGAAGGCGGTGCTCGACGGCCTGTCGGGCCCGGCCTTCCGCCGTCTCAAGCATCGCCAGGCCCCCGAGGCCGATCTCGCCGACATCGCGCGCGCCCATCCGCGCGCCTTCGTCGACGCGCTCCTCGCCGCGGTGCCGCAAAACGGCTACGCCGCGATCGACGGCGACACCATCATGTCGCCCGGCTCGGGTGAGGCGACGCTACGCGCGACGGGCGCGGTGATCGCCGCGGTCGATGCCGTGATGGACGGCAGCACTGGCAACGCCTTCTGCGCGGTGCGGCCGCCCGGCCACCATTCGGAGCCGCAGCACCCGATGGGCTTCTGCCTCTTCAACAATGTAGCCGTCGGCGCCGAGCGCGCGCGCAACGCCCATCATCTCGAACGCGTCGCCATCGTCGATTTCGATGTTCATCACGGCAATGGCACGCAGGCGACGTTCGAGGCCGATCCGCATGTCTTCTTCGCCTCGACGCACCAATCGCCGCTCTATCCCGGCACCGGCGCGCGCTCCGAGCGCGGCGTCGGCAACGTCGTCAACGTGCCGCTCCGGCCGATGTCGGGCTCGGCTGAATTCCGCGCCGCGATGAGCGACATCATCCTGCCGGCGCTCGACGCCTTCCGGCCGGAATTGATCCTGGTCTCGGCCGGCTTCGACGCCCATCGCGCCGACCCCCTGGCGCAGCTCATGCTGGAAGAGGCGGATTATGCGTGGATCACCGAACGCCTGCTCGAAGCGGCGGGCCGCCACGCCAAGGGCCGGCTCGTTTCGACGCTCGAAGGCGGCTACGATCTCAATGCCTTGTCGGCCTCGGCCCAGGCGCATGTCGCGGCGCTGATGGCGGCCTAGGCCAGCCTAGGGCGGCGCTTGCGGCGGCTTTGAGCCCCCCATAGAGTATCGCCGCCATGGCCCAGAAGACGACCCCGCCCGAAATCGCCAAACTCAGCTTCGAGGACGCGCTCAAGGAGCTCGAGGACATCGTGCGCCGACTCGAGACCGGCAATGCCAAGCTCGATGACGCGCTCTCCGCCTATGAGCGGGGTGCACTCCTAAAGCAGCATTGCGAGCAGAAATTGCGCGAGGCGCAGGCGCGCGTCGACAAGATCGTGCTCGGCGCCGACGGCAAGCCGGGTGCGGAGCCGATGGCCCTTGACTGAACCCATCTGGTCGACCGGCACTAGCTTCACGCAAGCGCTCACCGACGCCGCCAAGCTCACCGACTCGGCGATCGACCGCCTCATTGCCGTCCCGCAGGGCTACGAGGCGCGCCTCTTCGAGGCGATGCGCTACGCCGCGCTGGCGCCGGGCAAACGGCTAAGGCCTTTCCTGGCGATGGCGAGCGCGCAGCTTTTCTCGGTCGGACGGCGCAGCGCGCTGCAAGCGGCTGTCGCGGTCGAGCTCGTCCACGCCTATTCGCTGGTGCATGACGATCTGCCGGCGATGGACGACAGCGATCTGCGTCGCGGCCGGCCGACCGTGCACAAGGCTTTCGACGAAGCGACGGCGGTACTCGCCGGCGACGGCTTGCTGACGCTGGCCTTCGAGGTTCTGTCGCAGCCGGACACGCATGGCGATCCTGCGGTGCGGTGCGAGCTGGTCACGGCGCTCGCCGTCGCTGCCGGCGGTGCGGGCATGGTCGGCGGCCAGATGTTCGACCTCATCGCCGAGCAGCATCCCGAGCTCGACATCGGCGCCATCACCCGGTTGCAGCGGCTCAAGACCGGCGCGCTCATCGCCTTCGCCTGCGAGGCAGGCGCCATTCTCGGCAAGGCGCCGACCGAGTTGCGCATGGCGCTGCGCGGTTATGCCCACGATCTTGGTCTGGCCTTCCAGATCGCCGACGATCTGCTCGACGTCGAAGGCTCGGCCGACGCGACCGGCAAGCCGGTGGGCCAAGACGCCGCCGCCGGCAAGGCGACTTTCGTCTCGATTCTCGGCATCGAGCGGGCGCGCGCCCAGGCGGAAATGCTGGTGCGCCAAGCCGCGGCACACCTTGATTTATTCAAGGAGAGGGCCGAATTGTTGCGTGAGGCCGCACGTTTCGTCGTTCTTCGTCGTACTTAAACCACATTGGGCCTGTTGATGACCGCCATGCTTTCCCGTCGTTTCTTCCTTCGTGCCGCCATTCTTGCGGCGGCTCTGTCACCGTTCCGCGCCGCCCTGGCGCAGACCGCCTCCGGCGCCGCGGCGGCGGCACCCGCGACCATTCAGGCGTTTTACGACGCGCTGTTGCAGGCGATGAAAGGCGGCAAGCAGCTCGGCTTCAACGGGCGCCGGGAATTGCTCGCCCCCGCGGTGCAGCGGGCCTACGATCTGCCGCTGATGGCGCGGCTCACGATTGGGCCGTCCTGGGCGGCCCTTTCGCCCGACGACCAAAAGCGGTTCATCCAAGCTTTCAGCGACTTTAGCATCGCGACCTATGCCAGCCGGTTCGACGATTATTCGGGCGAGCGCTTCGAAGTAACGCCGCAGCCGAGCCCGGCGTCGGGCGGCGACGTCATTGTCAGGACCAAGCTCGTGCCGAGCGACGGCAAGCCGGTGCAGCTCGATTACCTGATGCGGCCGGAAGGCGGCGGTTGGCGCGTGATCGACGTCTATCTGAGCGGCACGATCAGCGAATTGGCGTCACGCCGGTCGGAATATTCCACGGTGCTGCGCCGTGACGGGGCGCCGGCGCTGATCAATCTCTTGCGCCAGAAGACGGCTCAGCTCGCAAGCTGAGCGGCTAATTGCTCTTGAGCTCGAGCGAAGACTGGGACCGGACCGACGCGGACGGATCCTGATAGAGGCTGTCGAGATCCTGGATCGGCGTCGGCGCGCCGTGGCGCAGCTCCGAGGCGCGGTGCTGGCGCCACAGGCTGCGCAGCGAGGCATAGAAATCGATCGAGTTCTTCTGCAACTCGTCGAGATCCTCGATGTGCTGCGAGCGCGTATCGATGCCCTCCGCCAAGAAGCGATACCATACGGCGCCGCGATGGCCGAAATGGATCGCCAGCCAATCGAAGGGATCGATATAGCTGTCAACGCCCATGCCGATCGCGTCGCGCGGATTGGACGGCCCCAAAAGCGGCAGCACGAGATAGGGGCCCGGGCCGACGCCATAGTGATACATGGTCTGCCCAAAATCACCGCTTTGCTCTTCCAGGCCGCTGTCGCTGGCGAGGTCGAATACGCCGCCGATGCCGAATGTGGAATTGGCGATGAAGCGCCCGGCCGTTATGTCGGCGCTGTGGAATTCGCCCTGGAGCACGTCATTGGCGAAGATGACCGGCTGGTTGAGGTTGTCGAGAAAATCGCGAATCCGGTTGCGGCCGAATTCGGGAATCGTCCAGCGATAGCCCAGCGCCGCCGGCTTGATGAGGAATTTATCGAGGAATTCGTTGAAGCCGAAGATCGCCCGGTTGGTCGGCTCGAACGGATCGTTGACCGCGTCGAATTCGGCACGGGCGGCTGGATCGGTCGGCGGCGTGGCGCAGGCGCCGAGCGAGAGCAGCGCGCCGGCAACGAACAAGACGCGTAGAGGCTGGCGGGTGACAATCGCGCGCAAAGCTGGCTTCGTCCTTCTTATTGGGAAAATTGGGATGCTGCGGTTGCGGAACTCGTCGCGGCCGCATGGTTGACAATCAAAGGGGCGAATGCAACAGCATTTTTAACGCTTTGCGCGACACAGCGTCGCAATGCTTCCACGGCGGGTGTACATAAGGTTGGATGCAGTTGGAATGGCTGATCTTTCCGGCATGGGCGCTGCTTGCGCTGGGTGTCCTCGGAACGCTTTATCTCGCGACGGCCGCATGGGCCGTGCGCCGCGTGACTCGGCGCCGGCCGGTGCCGTTGCGGGTTTCGATTCCCGTCACCATCCTCAAGCCGCTGCATGGCACCGATTTCGAGTTGGAGGCGAATCTGCGCTCGTTCTGCGCGCAGGACTATGCGCCCTATCAGGTGGTCTTCGGCGTAGCGGATCCGAACGACTCCGCGGTACCGGTCGTCCGCCGCCTGATCGCCGATCTGCCGGAGCGCGACTTGGCTCTTACGGTGGGCGGTCCCGCGGCGCCCAACCGCAAGGTCGCCAATCTCACCAACATGCTGCCACAGGCGAAATACCCGCTGCTGGTCATCGCCGATAGCGACATGCGGGTCCGGCCCGATTACCTGGCCACCGTCGCCGCCGAATTCGCCGATCCGCGGATTGGCATGGTCACCTGCCTCTATCGCGGCATTTCCGCCGGCGGCCTGTGGTCGCGGCTCGCCTGCCTGCACGTCAATAACGGCTTTCTGCCCCAGGCGGCGGTCGGCGAGGTGCTCGGCGTCGGCGACGGCGCCTTCGGGGCGACGATGGCGCTGGAGCGAGCGACGCTCGAAGCCGCCGGCGGCTTCGAGAGCCTGGCCTACGAGCTGGCCGACGACCATGCGCTCGGCGCGGCCGTGCGGGGCCTCGGCCGGCAGGTTGCGCTGTCGCCGGTGCTGGTCGACAACCTCATCTTCGAGCCGTCCTTCATGGCCCTGTTCCGGCATGAGCTGCGCTGGGCGCGGACCGTGCGCCTGGTGGTGCCGTGGGGCTATGCCGGCACGCTGGTCACCCATCCGGCGGCGCTGGCGGCCCTGGCCCTCTGCCTGGGCGTGCCGGCGGTCTGGGGCTGGCCCGTGCTAGGGCTGGCACTTGTCATCCGCGGGGCCACAGTCCGGCTCAACGATCGTGCCCTCGGGCTAAGTCCTTCGCCCCTCTGGCTAATTCCCCCGCGCGATTTATTGTCGTTTGTGGTATTCATAGGGAGCTTCTTTACCCGCAGCGTGGCTTGGCGCGACCGGCGTTTCCGGATCGGTCGCGGCGGCCGCCTCACCCTCGACGGAGACAGTACCGCATGATGAAGTCGTTGTTTTTGCAGCCGCCTTCTTTCGAAGGCTTCGACGGCGGCGCCGGCTCGCGCTATCAGGCGCGGCGCGAAATCCGCTCGTTCTGGTATCCGACCTGGCTCGCCCAGCCGGCCGCGCTGGTTCCGGGCAGCAAGCTGGTCGACGCGCCGCCCGCCGAGATTACGCTGCCGCAGGTGCTGCCGCTTGCCCGGCAGCACGATCTCATGGTCATCCACACCTCGACGCCGTCCTTCGCCAACGATGTCAAGGTGGCGCAGGCGATGAAGGAAGAGAATCCTGCGCTCAAGATCGGCTTCGTCGGCGCCAAGGTCGCGGTCGAGCCGGAGGAGAGCCTCGCGGCTGCCGCGGTCATCGATTTCGTCGGCCGCAACGAATTCGACTTCACCATCAAGGAAGTCGCCGAAGGGCGCGCCTGGGACAAGATCGACGGGATCAGCTATCGCAATACCGCGGGCGTCATCGTGCACAATGCCGAGCGCGCGATCCTCGAGAACATGGATGCGCTGCCTTTCGTCACCGAGGTTTATAAGCGCGATCTCGAGATCGAGAAGTATTTCATCGGCTATCTCAAGCACCCCTACATCTCGATCTACACCGGACGCGGCTGCAAATCGCGCTGCACATTCTGTCTGTGGCCGCAGACCGTCGGCGGGCACCGCTATCGCACACGAAGCGTCGATCACGTGATCGAGGAAATCCGTCTCGCGCGTCACCTTTTCCCGCAGGTGCGGGAGTTCTTCTTCGACGACGATACCTTCACCGACAATCTGCCGCGCGCCGAGGCGATCGCCAAGGAGCTCGGCAAGATGGGCGTGATGTGGTCGTGCAACGCCAAGGCGAACGTGCCGCTCGACACCCTCAAGGTATTGAAGGACAACGGGCTGCGCCTGCTGCTGGTCGGCTATGA
>DASRKX010000019.1:0-5636 GCA_035648735.1 Allostellaceae bacterium | reverse complement strand
ATGGAAATTGCACTCGCCGCCGACCGTCGGCACGCCGACGCAATTGCCGTAGCCGCCGATGCCCTTGACCACGCCGGCGAGCAGGTGCCGGGTCTTCGGGTGGTCGGGGCTGCCGAAGCGCAGGGCATTCAGGTTCGCAATCGGCCGCGCACCCATGGTGAAGACGTCGCGCAAGATGCCGCCGACACCGGTGGCGGCGCCCTGATAGGGCTCGATGAAGGAGGGATGGTTGTGGCTCTCCATCTTGAAGATGGCGGCCTCGCCGTCGCCGATGTCGATAACGCCGGCGTTCTCGCCCGGGCCGCAGATGACGCGCTTGCCGGTGGTCGGCAATTTCCTGAGCCAGATTTTCGACGATTTGTAGGAGCAATGCTCCGACCACATGACGGAAAAGATGCCGAGCTCGGTCAAATTCGGCGCGCAGCCCATGATGGCGCAGGCGCGCCGGTATTCCGTCTCGTCGAGGCCGAACTGGCGCGCCTGTTCGAGCGTCGCCGCTCCAGCGGCGCTCATGCGAGGGCTTCCGCCAGGCCCTTGAAGAAGCCCTGGCCGTCGGTCGAGCCGAGCAGCGGGTCGGTCGCGTCCTCGGGATGCGGCATCAGGCCCAGCACGTTCTTCTTTTCGTTGAAGATGCCGGCGATGCCGCGCGCCGAGCCGTTGGCATTGGCGGCGTCGCCGACCTCGCCCTTTTCGCTGCAATAGCGGAAGGCGATGCGGCCGTCGCCCTCGAGCCGGTCGAGCGTGTCCTTATCGGCGAAATAATTGCCGTCGTGATGCGCCACCGGCACGCGGATCACCTGGCCGGCATTGTAGCCGCGCGTGAAGACGCTCCGGCTGGTCTCGACCTTGAGGTAAACGTCCTTGCAATGGAATTTGAGCGTCTGGTTGGTCAACAGCGCGCCCGGCAAAAGCCCGGCCTCGGTGACGATCTGGAAGCCGTTGCAGATGCCGAGCAGTGGCGTGCCCTGATCGGCGCGGGCCTTGACCTCGCGCATGATCGGCGAATGCGCCGCCATGGCGCCGCAGCGCAGATAGTCGCCATAGGAGAAGCCGCCCGGAATGACGATCAAATCGGCCTTGGGCAGATCCGTATCGCGGTGCCAGATTTTCAGCGGCGCCTTGCCGGTGACGCGCAGCAGCGCGTCGTGGACGTCCTGCTCGCGATTCGAGCCGGGGAATACGATGATGGCGGCTTGCATCTAATAAGGTGGCCTCGGCGGCGGCGGTGCATGCCTGACATAGCCCGCGCCATCACCGCGTTCAAGAGCGGCGCTCAGGCCTTCGACTCGAACGCCGCCGCGAGCGCCTTGACCAGCGGCTTCAGGTGGAACGAGCCGTCGGGCGCGATGTCGACCCGGGCGCCGATGGCCTCGAGCGCTGCCGCCACCACCGGCCCGACCGCGGCGATGCGCGTGCGCTTGAGGCCTTGGCGCAACTCGTTTTCGAGGCCGCGCTCGCGCGCCACGTCCATGAGGCGCTTCACCTGCGGCGAGGCGGTGAAGGCGATGGCGTCGATTTTTCTCGCCGCCAGTTCCTTGATGACGGCTTCGACACGCGCGCTCTCCGAATCCGAGGCATAACGATAAGGCAAAACCGGCGCGGCCGCGGCGCCGGCGGCGCGCAGGAAATCCAGCAGCTTGTCGTTGGGATTGCCGGGATAGAGCTGCACGCCGAATTTGCGGCCATGCAGATTCTCGGCCGCCAGCGCGGCGATGATGCCCTCGGTGGTGGGGTCGGCGGCGGCGAGGCCGGGCTTCAAGCCGATGTCGCGCAATGCCCGCACCGGCTTCGGGCCGCGCGTCACGGTGCGTAGCCTGCCCAACGCCGCGATGACCGGCGCCTCGATGCCGGCGCGCTGTGCCGCGCCGAGCAGCCGGCGCAGCCCTTCGCCGGTCAGCAGGATGAGGTCGGTGAATTCGCCGGCGGCGAGGCGCTTGAGCCAGGCAATCGCCGGCGCGTCGTCGTCGAGGTCGAGGATGGTCACCATCGGGCAGCGCAGCGTCGCGGCGCCTTCGTCCTCGAGCATGCGCGCGAAGAGATCGAGCTCGCGGCTCTCGGGAACGACGATGCGCTTGCCGGCGAGGGAGCCCGTCATGCCGGCCGCCCGCGTCTAGCCCTGAAGCTCGATCCGGTAGCTCTCGATCAGCGTGTTGGCGAGCAGCTTCCGGCACATCTCGTCGAGCGCGGTCTTGGCGCGCGCCGGGTCGGTCTCCGCCAGTTCGAGATCGATCACCTTGCCCTGGCGGACCTCGCCGACGCCGCCGAAGCCGAGCGACGCCAGCGCATGACCGATCGCCTGGCCCTGCGGATCGAGCACGCCGGGCTTGGGCATGACGTGAACGCGCGCCTTCACTTCACCGCCTTCAATTCGCCCGGCGCGCCCTCGGGCAGGATGCCGAGCCGCCGCGCCACCTCTTGATACGCCTCCTCGACGCGGCCGAGGTCGCGGCGGAAGCGGTCCTTGTCGAGCTTCTCGTTGGTCTTCGCATCCCACAGCCGGCAATTGTCCGGGCTGATCTCGTCGGCCAGCACGATGCGCATCTCGTCGCCGTTGTAGAGGCGGCCGAATTCGAGCTTGAAGTCGATCAGCCTGATGCCGATGCCGAGGAACAGCCCGGTGAGGAAGTCGTTGACCCGGAGCGACATCTGCATGATGTCGTCGAGATCGTGCGTCGAGGCCCAGCCGAAGGCGGTGATGTGCTCCTCCGACACCATCGGGTCGCCGAGCTCGTCCTTCTTGTAATAATACTCGACGATCGAGCGCGGCAGCGACGCGCCTTCCTCCAGCCCCATGCGCTTGGCCAACGAGCCGGCGACGACATTTCGAACCACAACTTCAATCGGGATGATCTGCACCTGCTTGACGAGCTGCTCGCGCATGTTGAGGCGGCGCACGAAATGCGTCGGGATGCCGATCTCGGCCAGCCGCATCATCAGATACTCGCTGATGCGGTTGTTGAGCACGCCCTTGCCGGTGATGGTGCCCTTTTTCTGGTTGTTGAAGGCGGTGGCGTCGTCCTTGAAATACTGGACGAGTGTCCCCGGCTCGGGGCCTTCGAACAGCACCTTGGCCTTGCCTTCGTAGATCTGCTTGCGTCGGGTCATGCCGGCCTCGGGCGAAGGGGAGGGGCGTCTTGTGTATAGCAAGCGGGGGCGGCGGCAACAACGCCGCTGGGCCGGAGTCGCGTGGAATCGTTCACGCTAAAACGTCGCGCCCCGAAACGTCCTGCCAGGGCGTGGCTTGCGGATGATAGGCGGCGAAGCGGAAGACCGGCTTGGCGCCCTTTCGGCCGGGGCCGGGCAGGGCGATCAGCGCGCTCGACACCGTCGCGAAGCCCTCGGGCGTGGCGAAGCGCAGGGCGCTGGCCGGGCCCGCCTTGGGATCGGGCGTGTCGTCGGCGAGCAAGCGTTCCCAAGCGGACCAATCGCCCGTCGCCGGGTCGGGGGTCTTGGATTCGAAGCGGGGCCGGTAGCGGCGCAGGCGCGGCGAATCCGCCTCGTCGAGATCGCCGGCGGCGATCATCGACAGGCCGGGGCCGAGCGCCGTCACCTGCACCGGCAGGGCGCCGGTCGGGTCCGCATGCCTGATCCAGAACGCGTCGCGGTTGTCGGCGATCATCAGGTTGAAGGTGCGATAGGCCTTGGGATCGATCTCGGCCAGCGCCGCGGCGGCGTCCGCCGCATCGGCATGGTCGAGCGCCTCGAGCACCAGCTCGCCGCGCGAGCGCACGCCCGGCGCCGGGCCCAGCGTGCCGAAGCGGTTCAGCATGCCGGCGACCACGCCGTGATCGTTGAGCCCGAGCCAGGAGCCGCCGGCCAGCTCGTCGAGCCCGCCGACCACCTCGGGCCGGTCGGGCCAGTGGCGCCCGGGCGCCCGCCAGGGCCGGCCGATCATCTCGTCGCGGTTGGCGGCGATCAGGACCGGCCAGGGCAGGCCGGGGCGGCGCAGGATGACGAAGGTGCACATGCCAGGATGATGGACCGGAGCGCGCCCTTTGTGTAGAAGCGCGGCAGAGGGTACCGCGGCGCGCAGAGCCGCAGAAAGCAGCCGATGACGACATTCGACGAGCGCGAAAAGGGGCACGAGCGCAAGTTCCAGCACGACCAGGAAATGGCGTTCAAAGTCAAGGCGCGGCGCAACCATCTCCTCGGCTTGTGGGCGGCGAAGCATCTCGGCCTGGCCGGCAGCGGCGCCGAGGCCTATGCGCGCGAGCTGGTCGCCGCCGCGCTGCAAAAGCGCGGCGATGAGGCGATGGCCGCCAAGATCGAATCCGACTTCAAGGCCAAGGGCGTCGCGCTCGACGCGGCGCGCATCAAGCTCGAGCTCGAGCATTCCACCGCCGAGGCGAAGAAACAGCTCGGCGTGGCCTCCTAGTTCGCCGCCGATTAGGCCGCTACGCCGCCGGATCGGCACCCAGCCGGCGCCATAAATCCTTCATTTTGTTTGCCGATTCCCGCCCCAGACCGAGGAAGGCGCTACAGCCTCGCCGCGCCCTGGATTCCGCTTCTGTCCGGTAGGCTACGAAGGTGCTTAGCCTAGACAAACCAATTGACAGTTAGTTGTCCAGTATAACTAATATTCCCATAAGCCGCGGCGGGTGCCACGGCCTGCTGAGCGCACTGCCTCGAACCGGCCCTCCGCCGGCGCGGTCGCGCGACGCAGCCCGTTAGGGGGGAACGGCAACGAAACCTGGGAGAAACGAAATGTCGCAAGTCACAGCACGGGCACAGGGAATGTCCCCGTCGACCCGCTGGATTCAATTGATACTCGGCATCATCTGCATGTCATCCGTCGCCAATCTGCAATACGCATGGACGCTGTTCGTGCTGCCGATCCAGCAGACGTTCGGCTGGTCGAAGGCGGAAATTCAGGTCGCCTTCACGATCTTCATTCTATGCGAGACCTGGCTGGTGCCCGTCGAGGGCTGGATCGTCGACCGCATCGGACCGCGCTGGATGATCCTGGCCGGCGGTATCGGCACCTTCCTGGCGTGGTTCATCGATGCGCATGCCGCCTCGCTGATGATGCTGTACATCGGCGGCGGCTTGGCCGGCTTCGCCGGCGGCGCGGTCTACGGCACCTGCGTCGGCAATGCGCTCAAATGGTTCCCCGACAAGCGCGGCCTGTGCGGCGGCCTCACCGCGGCGGGCTTCGGCGCCGGCGTGGCGATAACCGTCGCGCCGATCCGCGCGATGATCGTGTCGAGCGGTTATCAGCACACCTTCCTGGTGTTCGCGATCATCTTGGGCGGCATCGTCATTGTCCTCTCCAACTTCATCCGCGCGCCGCGCGCGGAGGAAATGCCGCCGATGGACAAGATCAAGACGCGCCAGAGTGCCGAGGATCTGCCGCCGTCGAAGGCGCTGCGCTCGCCGATCTTTTGGACCATGTACGCCATGTTCTTCCTGGTCGCGGCGGGCGGCCTCATGTCGACGGCGCAGTTGTCGCCGATCGCGCATGAGCGCGGTATCGCCGACACCATCGTGACGTTCTTCGGCATCACGGCGCCGGCGATCGTCATGGCGCTCAGCGTGCACAGCATCACCAACGGCGTCGGCCGGCCGCTCAACGGCTGGATTTCCGACCATATCGGCCGCGCCAACATGATGTGCATCGCCTTCTCCATCGAGGCGGT
>DASRKX010000018.1:0-2361 GCA_035648735.1 Allostellaceae bacterium | reverse complement strand
GCTGCCCTATTTCGCCGTCGTGCTGGCGAAATCGGGCGGCATCGACAACCGCGCGCCGCGCCAAAGCCTGGCGAAGCTGACCGGCTGGCGCCAGCGCGCCGATTGGGCGCAGCGCAACCACTTCGAGGCGTTTCCGCTCTTTGCCGCGGCGGTGATCATCGCCGAATTGGCGCGGGCGCCGCAGCATCGCATCGACCTATTGGCCGGCGCCTTTATCGCCCTGCGTGTCCTCTATACGGCGATGTACGTCCTCGACCGCTCGAGCCTGCGCACCATCGTCTGGGCGCTCGGTTTGATGGTGGTCATCGGGCTCTTCGTGCTGGCGGCCTGAGGTCGGGGAAACCGGTTTATAGTGAAAATTCCACAATTTGGCCGGGCTTTGGCACGGAACAAAACAAAAACTTGCAAGCCAGAACAAACAGTGTACACTGGCGCCTTCACTGGCCGGGGCATTGCCGCTTTTAGCCCCATGGCCTATTGAAAGGGGACGGGGATGTCGCAGAACGCTCAGCATTTGCGCCTGTTGAAAGAAGACAAAGAGTCCAAGGACGAGAAGGGGACCGGCAAGGATATGGACCGGCATAAGGCGCTCGACGCCGCGCTCCGCCAGATCGAGCAGGCCTTCGGCAAGGGTTCCGTCATGAAATTGGGCCAGCGCGAAGCGGCCCAGGGCGAGGCCGAGGTGATCTCGACCGGCTCGCTGGGATTGGACATCGCGCTCGGCATCGGCGGCCTGCCGCGCGGTCGGGTCGTCGAGATTTACGGCCCGGAAAGCTCGGGCAAGACCACGCTCGCCCTCCAGGTGATCGCCGAGGCGCAGAAGGCCGGCGGCACCTGCGCCTTCGTCGACGCCGAGCACGCGCTCGATCCCGGCTACGCCCGGAAACTGGGCGTCAACACCGACGAGCTTTTGATCTCGCAGCCCGACGCCGGCGAGCAGGCGCTCGAGATCGCCGACACGCTGGTGCGCTCCGGCGCCATCGACGTGCTGGTGGTCGATTCGGTGGCGGCCCTGGTGCCGCGCGCCGAGCTCGAGGGCGAGATGGGCGACAGCCATATGGGGCTCCATGCCCGGCTGATGAGCCAGGCGCTGCGCAAGCTCACCGGCTCGATCTCCAAGTCGCGCACCATGGTGATCTTCATCAACCAGATACGGATGAAGATCGGCGTCATGTTCGGCAATCCCGAGACGACGACGGGCGGCAACGCGCTCAAATTCTACGCCTCGGTCCGGCTCGACATCCGCCGCATCGGCATGATCAAGGACCACGAGCAGGTCGTCGGCAACCAGACGCGGGTCAAGGTGGTCAAGAACAAGATGGCGCCGCCCTTCAAGGTCGTCGAGTTCGACATCATGTACGGCGAGGGCGTCTCCAAGCGCGGCGAGCTCATCGACCTCGGCATGCAGGCCGGCGTCGTCGAGAAATCGGGCTCCTGGTTCTCCTATGACGGCATCCGCATCGGCCAGGGCCGCGAGAACGCCAAGCAATATTTGAAGGAGCACCCGGAGACGGCGCAGGCGATCGAGACGGCCGTGCGCGCCAATGCCGGGCTGGTCGCCGACGCGATGCTGGTCACCAGCGCCGACGCTACGGAAGGCGGTGAGGGCACGACCACCACCGCGGTGAGCGAGGACTAGGCCGCTTCGCTCCCTGTCGCCGCCAGACTTTCGTCAGGGGAATTTCCCCGCAGGAACGCCAGCCTCCCCCCGGATGAATGGCTTCCTCCCCGAGCCGGCGCCGCGCCCCCCGCGGCGCCGGTTTTTCTTTGAGAGGTCGGGAGAGCGTCGGGACAACTTTACAAATCCGCGGAGCCTCGGGCTTAATGCGCCGCGATCCGGCAGGCCGCGCGCGCGGGGGAGAAGCGCGCGGTTTTCCTTGGTTCCGGACGGGGGAAGGACCAAATTAGCGTCATGCTGACCAACGACGTTCGCGCCCATTTTCTCGACTATTTCAAGCGCGAGGGGCACGCGGTGGTGCCGTCCTCGCCGCTGGTGCCGCGCAACGATCCGACGCTGCTCTTCACCAATTCCGGCATGGTGCAGTTCAAGAACGTCTTCACCGGCCAGGAAAAGCGCCCCTACTCGACCGCCGCCTCGTCGCAGAAATGCGTCCGCGCCGGCGGCAAGCACAACGACCTCGAGAACGTGGGCTATACCGCGCGCCACCACACCTTCTTCGAGATGCTCGGCAATTTCTCCTTCGGCGACTACTTCAAGGAGCGCGCCATCGAGCTCGCCTGGAATCTCCTCACCGGGGAATTCAAGCTGCCGAAGGACAAGCTGCTGATCACCGTCTTCGCCGAGGACGAGGATGCGGCGAAGCTGTGGAAGAAAGTCACCGGCTTCGACGACAGGAAGAT
>DASRKX010000017.1:0-90767 GCA_035648735.1 Allostellaceae bacterium | reverse complement strand
TCGCCTGGGGCGAGCCGGAATATCCGCCGGCGCTGGCGAGTGTCGAGGATGCACCGCCCGTGCTGTCGATGATCGGTCAGCCACAGCTCGTCGGCCGCCATGCCGTCGCCATCGTCGGCGCGCGCAACGCCTCTGCCAACGGCCGACGCCTGGCGCGCGACCTCGCCGCGGCCCTGGGCGAGCACGGTTTGCTGGTGGTATCGGGCCTGGCGCGCGGCATCGACGCGGCGGCGCATCAGGGATCGCTCGCCACCGGCACGCTCGCGGTGCTCGCCGGCGGCGTCGACCAGATCTATCCGGAAGAGAACCGCGCCCTCCACGAGCAGATCGCGGAACGGGGATTGCTCGTCGCCGAGGTGCCGGTGGGCACCGAACCGCAGGCCCGCCATTTCCCGCGTCGCAACCGGATCATTTCGGGTGCGTCACGGGGCGTGCTGGTGGTCGAGGCCGCGGAAAAATCCGGCTCGCTTATCACCGCGCGCTTCGCGCTCGAACAGGGGCGCGAGGTCTTCGCCGTGCCGGGCTCGCCTCTCGACCCGCGCTCCAAGGGAACCAACCGCCTGCTTCGCGAGGGTGCAACGCTGGTGGAAACCGTCGACGACATCCTGCGCGAGCTGCAGCCGCAGCTCCAGCGGCAGCTCGCCGAGCCGCCGCGCGAGCAATTTTCGGCGCCGCCGGTCGCGAAAATCGCCGAGCCGGAGATCGACGCGGCACGCCGGGCGGTGCTCGAATTGCTCTCTCCCTCACCCTTGGCGGTTGACGAACTCGTCCGGCAGTGCCAATTCTCCCCGCCCATCGTGCTGACTGTCATCCTGGAACTTGAGCTTGCGGGCCGAGTCGAGCGGCAACCAGGAAATACGTTAACCTTGCTTTAACCATAACCGTTCCTATGTACGGCCTCTGAGACCACTTTCCGGCGCCACCATGAATGTCGTCATCGTCGAATCGCCTGCGAAGGCGAAGACCATCAACAAATATCTCGGCAAGGACTACACCGTCCTCGCGAGCTACGGACATGTGCGCGATCTGCCGCCGAAAGATGGTTCGGTGCGGCCCGACGAAGATTTCGCCATGTCATGGCAGGTCGCCGAGCGCGCCGACAAGCGGCTCAAGGAAATCCAGAACGCCGTCAAGGGCGCGACCCATCTTTATCTCGCCACCGACCCGGATCGCGAAGGCGAGGCGATCTCGTGGCATGTGCAGGAAATTCTGCGCCAGCGCAAGGCGCTGGGCGGCGTCGACGTCAAGCGCGTGGTCTTCAACGAAGTCACCAAATCCGCCGTGCAGGAGGCATTCCGCCATCCGCGCGAGCTCGACCGCGAGTTGATCGACGCCTATCTCGCGCGCCGCGCGCTCGATTACTTGGTCGGCTTCACGCTGTCGCCGGTGCTATGGCGTAAGTTGCCGGGCAGCCGTTCGGCCGGGCGCGTCCAGTCGGTCGCGCTGCGCATCATCTGCGAACGGGAATCCGAGATCGAAGCCTTCAAGCCGCAGGAATACTGGTCGGTCGAGGTCGAGTTCACCACCGCCGCGGGCGAGCGCATCGTTACCCGCCTCACCCATCTCAACGGCAAGCGGCTCGACAAATTCGACCTCGGCAACGAGGCGCAGGCCCGCGCCGCGGCGGAATCCATCCAGAAGAATGTCGATTACCTCGTCGCCGCGGTCGAGAAGAAGCAGATCCGGCGCAACCCGCTGCCGCCCTTCATTACCTCGACTCTGCAGCAGGAGGCCTCGCGCAAGCTCGGCCTCGGCGCCTCGCGCACCATGCGCACGGCACAGCGCCTCTATGAAGGCATCGACATCGGCGGCGAGACCGTCGGTCTCATCACCTATATGCGCACCGACGGCGTATCGCTTTCCAACGAGGCGATCGCCGCGGCGCGCGCGATGATCAGCAGCCGCTACGGCAGCGAATACCGCCCATCCGAGCCGCGCGTCTACAAGTCGCAGGCCAAGAACGCCCAGGAAGCGCACGAGGCAATCCGCCCGACCGACATGTCACGCCGGCCGGAAGATCTGCCGGCCTCGCTCGATTCCGACGAGCGCCGCCTCTATGACCTGATCTGGAAGCGCGCCGTGGCGAGCCAGATGTCCTCCGCAATCATCGATCAGGTCGCCGTCGACGTAGCACCCCCGGACGGCAGCGTGACCCTGCGCGCAACCGGCTCGACAATCGTGTTCGACGGCTTCCTCACGCTCTACACCGAGGACACCGACGATCCGGAGGTCGATGAGGAGAGCCGTCGGCTGCCGCCGCTCAACGAGCGCGACAAGCTGGTGCGCGGCACGATCGACCAGCAGCAGCATTTCACCCAGCCGCCCCCCCGCTACACCGAGGCGAGCCTGGTCAAGAAGCTCGAAGAGCTTGGCATCGGCCGCCCCTCGACCTACGCCTCGACGATCCAGGTGCTGCAGGACCGCAAATACGTCCAGCTCGACAAGAAGCGCCTCATCCCCGAGGATCGCGGCCGGCTGGTGACCGCCTTCCTCACCGAATATTTCCAGCGCTACGTCGAATACGGCTTCACCGCCGATCTCGAGAACAAGCTCGACGACATCTCCGGCGGGCGCGTCGATTGGAAGAAGGTGCTTGAGGATTTCTGGCGCGACTTCTCCGCCGCCGTCGCGGGCACCAAGGACCTCAACATCACGCAGGTCATCGATGCGCTCGACGCCGGCCTGGGCAGTCATTTCTTTCCGCCGCGCGCCGACGGCAGCGATGCGCGCCTCTGCCCGATCTGCGGCCAAGGGCGCCTCGGCCTCAAGCTCGGCCGGTTCGGCGCCTTCATCGGCTGCTCGCGCTATCCGGAATGCCGCTACACCCGCGCGCTCGGCATCGACAACGGCGCGGACGCCGCGGCGTCGGAACCGCGCGAGCTCGGCACCGATCCTAAGACCGGGCTCGTCGTCGCGCTGAAGAAGGGCCCCTACGGTCCTTATGTTCAACTCGGCGAAACGCCGCCCAAGCCGGAGAAGCCGAAACGGCGCAAGAAGGGCGAACCCGCCCCGGTCGTCGAGAAACCCAAGCGCGCCTCCTTGCCCAAGGGCGTGTCGCCTGCCGACATCGATCTAGAGAAGGCGCTGGCGTTGCTATCGCTGCCGCGCGAGATCGCGAATCATCCCGCGGACGGCGAGATGATCTATGCTGGCGTCGGCCGCTTCGGCCCCTATATCCGCCACGGCAAGATCTACAAATCGCTTACCGCCGACGATGACGTGCTGACCATCGGCATCAACCGGGCGGTCAGCCTGCTTGCCGAGCCGCGCAAGTTCCGCCGCGGGCCCGAGCCGATCAAGACCATGGGCGACCATCCCAGCGGTGGCTCGGTAAAGGTCTATAGTGGCAAATACGGCATCTATGTCAGCCATAACGGCGTCAATGCGACGCTGCCGGGCGATATCACGCCGGAGGAGCTGACCATGGAGCGCGCCGTTCAGCTGCTGGCGGAGCGCGCAGTGCGGGCCGGCAAGGGCGGCAGCGGTGCGCGCGCCCGCAACGCCGACAAGGCGCAGACACGCGCGAAAGGATCCGGCCCCCGTGCCAAAAAGACCGCCAAGAAGAAATCGGCCAAGACGGCAGCAGCGGCGGCCGAATAACGACCGACGCCCCGGCCGCCGCACCGGCGGCGGGGATCTTCCCGAAATCGGCATTGTCGAGATCACCGGGCTCGACCTCGACGGCGAAATGCTCGGCCGGCCGGTCGGCTTTCAGGGCGAGACCCTCACCATCACCGTGATCGCGGAACGCGGCGCGCCGGCGCTGGGCGTCGGTGAGCGTGCGGTGGCGCGTTTCGCGCAGCTCGGCCCCCGCCATTACGAGGCGCGCATCGTCCGGGCACTGGGCGGCGCGCTGGATCGCGTCATCGGTATCTACCGCATCACGCCCGAAGGCGGCCGCATCGAGCCGACCGACCGCAAGCTGCGCAGCGAGTTTCGCGTCGCCGCCAACGACGCGCTGGGCGCGCAGAACGGCGAGATCGTACTCGCCGAAGTCGTCGCCGATGCGCGCATGGGTCTGCCCTCGGCGCGTGTCGTCGAACGCGTCGGCGACAGCAGCGATCCGCGCGCCTTCAGCCTCATCGCCATCCACAGCCACGGCATCCCCGTTCCTTTCCCCCAGCCGGCGCTCGATCTCGCCGCCGCGGCGCAGCCGGTCGCCCTCGGCGACCGCGCCGATCTGCGCGAAGTGCCGCTAATCACTATCGACGGTGCCGACGCGCGCGATTTCGACGACGCGGTTTGGGCAGCACCCGATCCGGCGCAGGACGGCGCCTGGCACGCCATGGTCGCCATCGCCGACGTCGCCTGGTACGTGCGCCCCCATGACGCGCTTGACCAAGCCGCGCGCGAGCGGGGCAACTCGGTCTATTTCCCCGACCGGGTGGTGCCGATGCTGCCCGAGGCGCTCTCCAACGAGCTCTGCTCGCTCAAGCCAGGCGTCGAGCGTGCCTGCATGACCGTCGAGCTCTGGATCGACGGCCAGGGCAATCTGACGCGCCACCGCTTCCGCCGAGGGCTGATGCGCTCGGCGGCGCGCCTCACTTACGAGGAAGCGCAGGCGGCGATCGACGGGCGGCCGAGCGACAAGACCGTCGCGTTGGTCGATCCGGTGCTGAAGCCGCTCTACGACGTCTTCCGGGTGCTCGAAACGGCCCGCAACCGGCGCGGCACGCTGGATCTCGATCTGCCCGAGCGCCGCATCCTGCTCGATCCCAGCGGCCGCATTGCGCGCATCGAGCCGCGCGCCCGCCTCGACAGCCACAAACTCATCGAAGAGCTGATGATCGCCGCCAATGTCGCGGCGGCCGAAACGCTGGAGCGCCTCAAGCAGCCCTGCATGTATCGCATTCACGATTCGCCCGCGCCCGAGCGGGTGGCCGCCCTTTCCCGCTTCCTCGATGGCATCGGCATTCGCGGCCTCGCCTTGGCCAAAGGCCAGGTCGTGACGCCGCACCAGTTCAACGTCATCCTCAAGCGCGCCAAGGGCACGCCCTACGAGACGCTGATCCATCAGCTCGTGCTGCGCAGCCAGGCGCAGGCGGAATACAGCCCGGACAATATCGGCCATTTCGGCCTGGCGCTGAAACGCTACGCGCATTTCACCTCGCCGATCCGGCGTTATGCCGATTTGCTGGTCCATCGCGCGCTGATCTCCGGCCACCGCTTCGGCTCCGACGGGCTGCCGCGCGAGGCCGAGGACTTCAAGGCAATCGGCGAACAAATCTCGATGACCGAGCGCCGCGCCGCCGCGGCCGAGCGCAGCGCCAATGACCGCTACACCGCGGCGTTCCTGGCAGAGCGCGTCGGCGCCGAGTTCAGCGGCCGCATCAATGGCGTCACCCGCGCCGGGTTGTTCGTGACGCTCGACGAATCCGGCGCGGACGGGCTTATCCCGATCCGGAGTCTCGGCGAGGACTTCTTCTTCCACGACGAGGAGCGGCATCGCCTGCGCGGCCGCCGCACCGGGAAGACCTACACGCTCGGCGACCAGCTGGCCGTGCGTCTCGCCGAGGCCAACACCGTCACCGGCAGCCTTTTATTCTCCCTTGCCGAGGAAAAACCGCGAGTCCTCACGGGCCCCACCGAACGACGCCCCGGCAAGCGTCGGCGTTAAGGCTGTTTCCCCCGACCCAGCCGCGGCTTCGCAATCATTGAAAAAGGACGGTTTAACCGTCTTTCCCGCTTGCGCCCCGCAACGCCCGAAGGCAGGATTGGTTGCGGGGATGACATAAAAATCTAGTAACCATGATCTGGTCTCTTCGGTCTGATGGGGATAGCGTGGGGGTGCTGCTTCGGGGGGGTCTGCTAAAGGCCACGGCGCTCGCCTCGCTGGCGCTTACGGCGTGCGTCGGACCGCAGACGGCCATGACCTCGTCCATGCCTGGCGACGCGGCCGAAGCGCGCCTCTTTGGCGAAGTCTATGAAAGCCTGATCCAATACCATCTGGAAGCGACCGAAGCCGGAACGCTGACGCTGGCCGGCCTAGCGCATCTGCCGGCGATCGATCCGGCGCTTTCGGCGACGCGCGAGGGTAATTTCGTCGTCCTGCATCGCGGCGAAGACAGCTGGCGCTTCGAGGCGCCGCAGCCCTTCGACAGCGTCGAATGGGGCAAGCTGACCGCTTCCCTGCTCGCCACGGCGCGGGAGACCTCTTCCGCCGTCGCGACGGAGCCTGTCGACCGGCTCGATGAGGGCGTGATCGACGCGACTCTCGCTACGCTCGACCCTTTCTCGCATTATGCACGGCCCGCACTAGCGCGCGAATGGCGCGCGGCGCGTGACGGCTATGGCGGCATCGGCGTCATCCTCGACAATGACGACGGCGGCGTGCGCATCACATCGGTGATGGCCGATTCGCCGGCGGCGCTTGCCGGCCTGCGTATCGACGACCGCATCGTCGCGCTGGACGGCGTGCTATCCGCTTCTCTGAGCTCAAACGAGCTACGGCAGCGTCTGCGCGGTCCCGACTCGAGCGAGGTCGAGCTGCGCATCCAGCGCGCCGGCCTCGAAAAGCCGATGGTCATGGCGATCAAGCGCATGCACCTCGTGCCGCCGACGGTGACCTTCAAACCGGCTGGCGACATTGCCGTGATCAAGATCACCAGCTTCAACCAGAGCACCGGCCCCGGCATCGTCACGGCGCTGGCCAGGGCGCATCGCGAGATGGGGGCCGCGCTCAGGGGCATCGTGCTCGATCTGCGCGACAACCCGGGCGGCTTGCTCGATCAGTCGATCGAAGTGGTCAGCCAATTCGTCGAAAGCGGTACCATCGTCACCACGATCGGCCGTAACCCGGAAAGCTTCCAGTATTTTGCCGCGCCGAACGACCACCATGCCGAGAAACTGCCCCTGGCCATCCTGGTCAATGGTGGCTCCGCCTCCGCGTCCGAGATCGTCTCATCCTCCTTGCAGGACGATGGCCGCGCCATCGTCATCGGCACCGCCTCCTTCGGCAAGGGCACGGTACAGACCGTGCTCCGCACCTCGAACGATGGCGAGCTGACCGTTACCTGGGCGCGGCTGGTAACCCCCCAGGGATATATCCTCCACCATCACGGCGTGGTGCCGACGGTCTGCACCGCCGGTCTCGGCGACAATGCAAACGTGAACGCGCTGGTGCAGAAGAGTCCGCGCACCGATCTTTTGACGCCGCGCGACGAATTGAGCGACGATGGCTGGGTTGCCCTGCGTGCCGCCTGCCCAGCCGACCGCAAGGATCGGGCGGTCGACCTCAAGGCGGCCCAGCAGATCCTCGACCATCCGGCGATTTACGTCCGAATGCTGAACCACGACTCAGCCGTCCCGACGGTCAATCTCGCGCATAATGTGACGGCGGCCGGCGCGCATTAGGCGCGCGGCGGATAAGCGCTAGCTGCGGCCGGCGCTGCAGAAATGCCAGTTGTTTCCGTGATGCGCGTAGAGCAGCAGATAGCGTTGCTCCGGCGTATGCGCGATCAGCACCATCAGCCGATCGCCCAGGCAGGTACTCTCCGCATTGGCAGGCGCCGTCAGGCGCTTGGCCTTGGCGCAGGCCACCACCGCATCGGGCACGCGGGCCACCGGCTTCAGCGGCTCCCCGTTCAGGATGACGAAATAGCGCTCGGATTTTCCGCCTTGCACTACGGTGCGGATCTCGATGCGGCCGAGATGCGATTTGTAATAGGCGGCCGTCTGCTCGCCGTCAGTGTCGCCCGGCGCCACCGGGCGGAAGGCAATGGCGGCGCAGCTCGTGTTGGTCGGCCCCTCGGCCGCGACGGCGGGCAATACGGCGGCAAACCCCGCCACGAGGCCGCACAGAGCGATGAAACGCATGCTGAATCGTATCCGCTGGGAAATGCACGGCACGTCGGGAATGATTATGTTGGGTGACGCGCATCCCTGCAAGCACTCGAAAGGCATGGCCCTTGTGTTTCCCTATGCTCCAGCCATGACCCCTCGCCTGCTGCTGTCGCTGACCTTGCTCCTCCTCGCCGGTCCGGCGCGCGCCGCTGCCGTGGACGTTGCCCTGGTCATGGCCGTCGACGTTTCGGGCAGCGTCGATGCCGACGAATATCGGCTGCAGCACGAGGGCATCGCCCGAGCCTTCGAGAGCCCGGCGGTATTGGCGGCGATCCACGGCGGTGCCCAGGGCGCCATCGACGTGCTGGTGCTGGAATGGTCGGACCGCGACAGGCAGGTGGTGAGCGTCGATTGGACGAAGGTCTCGGACGCCGCCTCGGCGGCGGCTTTCGCCAAGACGTTGCGGGCAACGCGGCGCAGCTCGGCCGGCCTGACGGCGATCGGCGACGCGCTGCTGGCCTCCGCCGCGGCCTTCACCCGCCTCGGCGATAAGCCGGCGCGCCGGATCATCGATCTGTCAGGCGACGGCATGGCGAATATCGGCCCCGCGCCGGACAGCGTGCGCGACGCCCTGGTCGCCAAGGGCATCACGGTGAACGGGCTTGCCATCCTGAAGACCGAGCCCTGGCTCGACAAATATTACGACCAGTATGTGGTTGGCGGCGAAGGCTCGTTCCTGCTCCAGGTCGAGGATTTCGCTTCCTTCGCCCAAGCGATGCAGCAGAAGCTGTTGAACGAGATCGCCGGGCTGCACCCGCAAAGCAGAACGGCCGGGCGCGAGGCCCGGCCGTTCTGGTCGCGACAGAGCTTCAATCAGATGCAGTAGGTCTTGAGCGGCGCGAAGCCGTTGAAGCCGACCGACGAATAGCTCGACGTATAGGCGCCGGTCGACAGAATCTCGACCTTATCGCCGACCTTGAGGTCGAGCGGCAGACGATAGACCGTGCGCTCGTACAGGATATCGGCCGAATCGCAGGTCGGGCCCGCGATCACGGTCGGTCCGCGGGGGCCGCCATCGGCCGGCGTCTTGATCTTGTATTTGATCGCCTCGTCCATCGTCTCGGCCAGGCCGCTGAACTTGCCGATATCGAGATAGACCCAACGCTTCGGATCGTTGGCCGATTTCTTCGAGATCAGCACGACCTCGCTCTGGATAAGGCCGGCGTCGCCGACGATGGAGCGGCCCGGCTCGATGATCATCTCCGGCAGGTTGTTGCCGAAATGGTTGGTCATCGCGGTCATCACGGCATTGGCGTAGTTGATCACCGCCGGCACGTCGCCGCGGTACTTCGCCGGGAAGCCGCCGCCGATATTGACCATGCGCAGATTGATGTCCGCCTCGGCGAGGAGGGAGAACATCTGGGCCGCGCGGCCGATGGCGCCGTCCCATTGCGACAGATCAGTCTGCTGGGAGCCGACGTGGAAGGAAATACCATAAGGATCCAGCCCGAGATCGCGGGCCTGGCGCAGGAGATCGACCGCCATTTCCGGCGCGCAACCGAATTTTCGCGACAGCGGCCAATCGGCGCCGGTGCACTCGACCAGGATGCGGCAGAAGACGCGAGCCCCTGGCGCCGAGCGGGCAAGCTTCTCAAGCTCGCCCTGGCTATCGAAGGCGAACAGCCGCACACCCTTTTGATAGGCATAGGCAATGTCGCGCTCTTTCTTGATGGTGTTGCCAAAGGAGATGTTCTCCGCGGCGACGCCGCGATCGAGGCAGAGATCGACCTCGCCGCGGCTGGCCGTGTCGAAGCTCGAGCCGAGATCCTTGAGCAGGCCGACGACTTCCGTCGCCGGATTGGCCTTCACCGCATAGAAGACGCGGGCCAGCGGCAGGTAGCGGCGGAGCAGCTTGTAGGCCTGCCCCACGACGTCGAGATCGACGACGAGGCACGGCGTCTCGGGCTGCGTCTCCGCCAAGAATTTGGCGATCTTTTTGTTCATCACGAATTCCCAAGCAAGGGCGCTGCCGGCATCCCGCCGCGCGCAGGTGAAGAAAAGCGCGCCCGCCGAATGCGGCAGCGCGGAGTCCAAACGGACGCTTTGCTCAATTCAGGACGCTCGGGGGAACGCTTACGCAGTGGCTAACTACGCCAGCGGCCCAGGCCGGATATTCAAACAGTCGGCGGCAGGGCGCGGGGGCCCTGCTTTGGATTGCAACCATATCGTCCTCCCTCTCGGGACCGGTCCCCCTCGACCGGGTCTGCCAAAAAGGACGCGTTACGTCGTTGCATAACCACGATGGGCCATAGGCACGTGCGAGTGCGTCTGTCGTTTTAGATACGCTCATCGCGCCATGATGCAAGAAAAAATTCACTGAATAGTAAATTTTTTCCGCCTGCGTAGCACACCGTACACGCTTCGAGATCATCTGGAAACGCGCGGGCGATCGTGACGCACCGCCCGACTCGATTGTGACAGCGTGCAAACCGATTGTGACAGCCGCTCAAGGTCGGGCGGAAGGCGCCGGCGCGATCTCGATCGTGCCGAGGCGGGCGCCCGAGGCGAGGTCGAAGAGCAGGATCTCGCCGCCGCCGCCCGGCAAGTCGATGCGGATGACCAGCCGACCGTTCGCCACCTCGGTCGTGCCGAGCTTGGCGCCCGGCGGCAGCTCGATGCGGTCGGCCAACGCCGCCGGCTGATGCGTCGGCAGGCGCTGCATCCGATAGACGACGCCGAC
Source organism: Allostellaceae bacterium (assembly GCA_035648735.1). GTDB lineage: Bacteria > Pseudomonadota > Alphaproteobacteria > ATCC43930 > CGMCC-115725 > REEB95. The sequence continues at coordinate 80,245 of DASRKX010000017.1, read as the reverse complement.
CGCCAACGCGGCGACGCCGACCACCAGGAGCAGGCCAAGGAAAATCACCAGAAGCTTGAGGGCGCGCATGTTCGGGATCACTTTAGCGGCCATGTCAGACGAAGCAACCCAGGCGACGGTCGGCGCCGACCAGGAGGGTGAACGGCTCGACCGGCTGCTGGCGGGCCAGATGGCCGGCCTGTCGCGGTCGCGGCTGAAGCGGCTGGTCGAAGAAGGCTATGTCAGCCTCGCCGGCCAGCCAGTCACCGACCCGGCCTTCCGGGTCAAGCCCGGCCAGATCTTCACTGTCGTGGTACCGGCGCCGACTAGCGACCGAATCGAACCGCAGGCAATGGACTTGGCGATCATCCATGAAGACTCGCATCTACTGGTGCTCGACAAGCCGGCCGGCCTCGTCGTCCACCCGGCCGCCGGCAATCCGGACCGGACGCTGGTCAACGCCCTGGTCGCGCATTGCGGCGACAGCCTGGCGGGCATCGGCGGCGTGAAGCGGCCGGGCATCGTCCACCGCCTCGACAAGGACACGAGCGGGCTGATGGTCGTCGCCAAGACCGATGCGACGCACCGCGCCCTCTCGGAGGCCTTCGCCAAGCGCGACATCACCCGGGCTTACCAGGCGGTGGTCTGGGGGGTGCCCTCGCCCAAGAGCGGCGAGATACTCGGCGCGATCGGCCGCAGCGCGCGCGACCGCAAGAAGATGGCGGTGGTGACCGGCCGGGGCAAAGCCGCGACGACGCGCTATCAGGTGCTCAAACCCTTCGGCATGGCGGCAGCACTGGTCGAATGCGTGCTCGGCAGCGGCCGCACCCATCAAATCCGCGTGCATTTAACGGAAAAGGGGAACCCCCTGATTGGCGACCCGCTTTATAAGGGACGCGGCTTGCCGGCGCGGCTAGCCCGGCTCCCCGTCGGGCCGCGCGCCGTGGCGGCAGCCCTTAAACGGCAGGCCTTGCATGCCTACCTATTGGGGTTTCGGCACCCGGAAACCGCCGAATATCTCGAGTTCCGTAGCCCCTTACCCCCTGATATTACAGAGCTGTTATCTAGCTTAGAGCATATCTAAAGTAACCTGGACAATACCCGAGTGCCGGACTATGCTACTCGCCATCCAAACCTGAAGGAAACCGCGCGACATGGCGACCCCGGCCCTTCCATCCCTGCCTACCCTTCCGTCCGTCGCGACCCAAGGCAACCTCGCGCGCTATCTCCAGGAAATCCGTCGGTTCCCCATGCTGGAGCCGAACGAGGAATACATGCTGGCCAAGCGCTGGCGCGAGCACGGCGACCGCGAGGCCGCGCACAAGCTCGTCACCAGTCATCTGCGCCTGGTCGCGAAGATTGCCATGGGCTATCGCGGCTACGGGCTGCCGCTGTCCGAGCTCATTTCCGAGGGCAATGTCGGGATGATGCAGGCAGTGAAGCGCTTCGATCCGGAGCGCGGCTTTCGCCTCGCGACCTATGCGATGTGGTGGATTCGCGCCTCGATCCAGGAATACGTCCTCCATTCCTGGTCACTGGTGAAGATGGGCACCACCGCGGCTCAGAAAAAGCTCTTCTTCAACCTGCGCCGGATGAAAGGCCAGATTCAGGCTTTCGAGGAAGGCGATCTGACGCCTGAGCACGTCAAGAAGATCGCCACCGAGCTCAACGTGCCCGAGGCCGACGTTATCAGCATGAACCAGCGCTTGGCCGGGCCAGATAATTCGCTCAATGCGCCGCTCCGGACCGACAGCGACGGCGAATGGCAGGATTGGCTGGTCGACGAGGGTGAAAGCCAGGAATCCAAACTCGGTGAGCGGCAGGAGCTCGGCCTGCGGCGTGACCTGTTGCGGGCCGCCATGACGCATTTAACCGACCGCGAGCGCGACATCTTGGTCGAACGCCGTCTCAAGGACGAACCGGCGACGCTCGAGGATCTCTCGGTGAAATACGGCATCTCGCGGGAACGCGTCCGACAGATCGAAGTGCGCGCCTTCGAGAAGCTCCAGAAATCCATCAAGTCGAAGGCGCTGGAGAAGTCGAAGGGGATCGAGCGCCAGCCCGCGGCCGACTGAGCCGGAGCGGCTCAGGCGGCGCGGTAGAGGCGGCCCCCCGTCGTCGGCGCCTTGACACCCGTGGTGCCCGGCAGGCTGAGCGGCAGCCCCTTGAGCGAGCGTACAGCGAGATAGGCGAAAGCCTGCGCCTCGAGCGCGTCGCCGTCCCATCCTGCCTGCTCCACCGGCTCGACCGGTGCTTTCAGCCGCTGCCGAAGCATTTTCATCAGCACCGGGTTGCGGCGACCGCCGCCGGTGACAAGGTAGCGCTTCGCCGCCGCCGGGAAATGCGCTGCCGCCGCGGCGATGGCGGCGGCGGCCATAGCCGTCAGCGTGGCGGCACCGTCTGCCGGCGACAGTCCCGCCGGCATGAATTGCTTGAAATCGTCGCGGTCGAGCGATTTGGGCGGGCGCTGCGCGAAATAGGGGTGCGCGAGGAATCGCGCCAGGCGCCCCTCGTCGACGCGGCCGCTTCTCGCCAGCGCACCGCCTTCGTCGATGGCGCGGCCGGTATGCGCCAGTGCCCAATCGTCGAGCAATGCGTTGCCGGGGCCGGTATCGAAGGCGAGAATGTCGTCCTCGCCGGCGCCGAGCCAGGTAACATTGGCGACGCCGCCGATGTTGACGACCGCCAGCGGTTTTTCGAGCGGCGCCGCCAACGCGCGGTGATAGAGCGGCACGAAGGGCGCGCCCTCCCCGCCCGCCGCCACGTCGGCACTGCGGAAATCATGCACCACGTCCCGGCCCGTGAGCCGTGCCAGCAGCGCCGCGTCGCCCATCTGGCGCGTCACGCCGTCGCGCGGCCGGTGCAGGATGGTGTGACCGTGGAAGCCGATGAGCTTCACGTCCGTCAGCCCATGGCGACGGACCAGCGTGTCGATCGCCGCGGCATGCGCCTCCGTCATCGCGCGCTCCACGCCGGCCACGTCGCCGACGGCGCCCAGTACCGCGCGAATGCGCTCGCGCAGCGCCGGCTCATAGGCGATGGTCAGCGCCGGGCCGAGTTCGACAAAGGACAGGCCATCGGTCACGATCGCCGCCGCATCGACTCCGTCGATCGATGTGCCGCTCATCAGGCCGATGACGCGCCGGGCTGACGCCGGCGCCGCAACTGTGCTAGAGGATTCCGAAGCCGTGCCCCCCGCCATGACCACCGCTCGCTCCGCCTTTCTCGCCGCCGCCGAAGAACGCGGCTTCGTGCACCAGCTCACCGACCGCGCGGCGCTGGACAAGCTGCTCGTGGCCGGCCCGGTGACCGCCTATATCGGCTTCGATTGTACCGCCGACAGCCTGCATGTCGGCAGCCTTTTGCAGATCATGCTGCTGCGCCTGTGGCAGAAGACCGGCAACAAGCCGATCGCGCTGATGGGCGGCGGCACCACCAAGGTCGGCGACCCTTCCGGCAAGGAGGAGACCCGCCAGCTCCTGAGCGACACGCAGATTGCCGCCAACATGGCCGGCATCCGCCGGATCTTCGAGAAGTTCCTGAAATTCGGCGACGACAAGAGCGACGCCATCATGGCGGATAACGCCGAATGGCTCGACCGCCTCCCATACATTCCGTTCTTGCGTGAATACGGCCGGCATTTCTCGGTCAACCGGATGCTCGGCATGGACAGCGTCAAGCTCCGGCTCGAGCGCGAGCAGCCGCTGTCCTTCCTGGAATTCAACTACATGGTGCTGCAGGCCTACGATTTCGTCGAGTTGGCGCGACGCTACAAATGCGCGGTGCAGATGGGCGGCTCCGACCAATGGGGCAACATCGTCATGGGCGTGGAGCTGGGCCGACGCGCCGGCGATCTCGCCTTGTTAGGCATCACCTCCCCGCTGGTCACGAATTCGGGCGGCGCCAAAATGGGCAAGACGGCGCAAGGCGCGGTCTGGCTCAATGCCGAGCGCCTGAGCCCCTACGATTACTGGCAGTTCTGGCGCAATACCGACGATGCGGATGTCGGCCGGTTCCTCCGGCTGTTCACCGAACTGCCGATCGCCGAGATCAAGCAGCTCGAAGCGCTCAAGGGCAGCGACATCAACCAGGCGAAGATCGTGCTCGCAACCGAGACGACCGCGCTGTGCCACGGCGAGGCGGCGGCGCGCGACGCGGCCGAGACGGCGCGCAAGGTCTTCGCCGAGGGCGGGGTGGGCGATAATCTTCCCGTCACCGAGATCCCGAAATCCGAGATTGCCGCCGGCCACGCCCTGATCGATTACCTGCACAAGGCCGGGCTGGCGCCGAGCCTGTCGGAGGCGCGACGGCTCATTCGCGGCGGCGGCGCGCGGATCAATGACGCAGCGGTGGAAGACGAGAAACGCCTGCTCACCCTCAAAGACATCAACGCCGAGGGCATCATCAAGCTGTCTGCGGGGCGCAAGCGCCACGCGCTGCTGCGGCCGGTCTAGGGCGTCGTCGGCCCCGGCGCCTCGGCACCGTTCGGTGCCGGTGCGGTCGATTCAGTCTGGGACGGCGCGGGCGGCGTGGGATCGAAGGGCTGAAACATGAACAGCTGGCGCAGCGCACCCGGCGCCAGCGCGCTCAACGGATTGACCGAGACCTGGGGATCGCTCAGCGGGCCGGCGATTCGGAAATTGGCGGCGAAGATGCCTTGTCCTTCCCCGCCCAGTATCAGCTTGCCTAACCACGGGATGTAGCCGAGGACGCTGTTGATCGTATAGGCCGGCACCAGCGTGCCCGAAGCGTCTATAGTGTTGGCTCGGTTGTCGACCTTGCCGTCGACATTGATGCCCAGGGCGCCGCCATAGGCGCGCAAATTGCTGACCGCAATGCTGTCGGAACCATAGACGACATCCGCCTTCAGGACGGTGAACGGGATGCCCTGGCCGGTCAGGAGCGCATTCGCCCCCGACAGCGAGGCGACCGACAGCAACCGAGCGAAGAGCGGCGCGCGCACGACGCGGTAATCCGCGCCGTCAACGACGCCCTTGAGGACCCGCTTGCCGTCCAAATCGACGGCATCACCGTTGATCTCGAAAGTGCCGCCGAGGACGTTGTCGGTGACGTCGAGCACCTGGAGCAGCGCGCCGAAATCGGCGGCCTTGAGATTGAACTTGCCCGCGCCCTGATCGCCGCCGAAGCGCACGGTGAGCGGGTGCGTCTCGGTGAGCTCGCCGTCGACACGCGCCTCGGTCCAATGCAGGCCGTTACTTTGGAGGTGGGCGTTCAGCTTTTTGATCTCGCGCCCCTCGCCGAGCACCAGGCTGTCCAGCGTGGCGTCGATGGTCAGCGGCGGCGGTGCGGCGTTGCTCGGCAGCTGGCGCGACAAATCGTCGAGCAGCGCGCCGGCGTCGTAGCTCTTGCCCTGGACCGTGACCAGCCAACCAGCGCCCTGCTTGGCAAGGGTGGCGGCGGCATTTGTCCAGCCGGCGACCAGCCGCGTCACGTCGACCCGTGTGAGGCCATCCTTATCGAAGGCGGCCGAGGCCCGCGCGTCGATGCCGCTGCCCTGCAGGGTCGCGTCGCGCAGCGCGGTCGGCGCGTCATTGCTGAGGTCGAGCGCGAATTTGAGCGTGGCCGGGCCGCCCGCCTTCTTGCTCCAGCCGAACTTTCCCATGTCGATTTGGGAATCCTTGAGATCAACCGTCACCGTCGCCTGCGCCCGCTTGTCGGCCGCGAGGCCATAGACCAGATCGAGGTCCATCGGCCCGTGGATGAGAGCGAAATCGTCGAAGGTCAGGCCGAGACGCTGGCGGCCAGCGTCGTCGATCCGCGCATGGACCGTATAGCGCCGCTTGGCCGTGTCCTTCCGGACGAAGCTTTCGCCCCAGGTGATCTTCATCGGCACGCCGGCGACCGCTGCATCGCCGTCGAGCGTCAACTGAGTACGATTGAGCGTCATCTTGAAATCGCCGGCGCTCAGATCGCGGTTGAACAACGCATGCGGGATCGCGACATCATGCAGTTCGGCTTCGGTGTGATACTCGACCTCGTCGAGATTGAGATCATGCTTGAGCGGCAAGCGGAAGAACATATGCGCCTCGAAGCTGCCCTCGGCGTGCTGAGCATCGAGTCCGAGCGCTTTGGCATATTCCAGTGGCTTCGTATCGAGCACCTTGAGCGGGTCCGCCAGCGGCCCGCGCGCATGGACGTCGACATCGGCGGTTTCGTCGTTGGTGTCGAGCTTATAGAGCCTGACGGTGGTGCCATCGGCCAATACCTGCGACGTCAGCACATGCCCTTGTCTCGGCGTGAAAACGATCTGCGTGCGATCGAAGACCGCCGTTCCGTCGGCGCCCCGTACCGGCTCGAGTCCCGGAAAATACTCGATCGTCATGTTGTGGAAGGCGCCACTGCCTTCAAAAGTCTTGACCACGACGGGTTTCGGCGCATCGGGCGTGATGTCGACGTGAAAATCGAGGGACGCGTCCATTTCGTCGACGATGCCGTCGTGGATATGCTTGGTGATCCAGCGGCGCGAGAGCGAGCCGACGCGTTCCGGCCAAAGCCACGGCAAGTCGTCGAGCGGGAAATCCTGCACCGCAAGCTTGAGTGCGACGTCGAAGGTCTGCGGCCAGCCGCCGGCGAGCAAGCCGTTGCCGACGTTCTCCACCGTGCCATTGAGATTCATTTTTGGGCCGCCGATGTCGAGCACCAGCTGAGCAAGATTGACGCGCCCCGAGGCCGGGTCGTAGCTCGCATGCAGCGCGCCGCTGGCGACATGGACGCTTCCGGTCGGCAAATCGTCGTTGCGCAATTCCCCTTCGCCGAAGGAAAGGTCGCCGGAGGCGACGCTGATCGTCCCCTTCTCGGTGTCGATCTCGAGCAGCAACTCCCCCGAGATCGGCAGGTCGAGGGCCGCGAGGGGCTCGAGCGCCGGCGCCGCCGACGCGAACAGCGCCGGACGCAGATCGTCGAAATCGAATGCCACGCCGAGTTTTCCGGCGCGTTGGTATTCGACGCTGCCGCGGATCAGCGCCTCGTTGCCAGCGATGCCGACGCCGAACTGCAGTGTACCGGTGAGGCCTTCGGCACCTCGATGCAACGAAAGGGTGGCATGGTCGGCGTGCCAGGTGACGCCGAGCAAGCGGTCGTCGACGGCAAGCGAGGCGTCCCGAATTTCGACATCGGTCAGATAGCCGAACGGCCCATCGCCATTCGTCACCTCCGCAATATCGGACATCAGCCGCGTGCCCCAGAACTCCGCTGCACCCGGCTGGTTCACGTCCTCCTCGCCGCCGAGGGCGAGGCGCAAGGAGCCGTCGGGCTCACGCTCGACCTTCATGTCGGGCTGGTCGAGCGCGATCCTCGACGGCGCCAGCTTGCCGACGAGCAGCGCGCGCAAATTCAGATCGAGTTCGACGGATCGGAACGTCAGCCGTGCATTGCTTTCCGTCTGAACCAAATGCATGCCGGTCGCCACCAGATGTAGCCGGCGATCGCGCCAGCTCAGCACGGTATGATCGATGTCGACTGCGATGCCGTTCGGGCCGCTCGACAGGAAGCGCGAAAGGTAAGGCGTCAGCGTGTCGAGCGTGATGGGACCTTGGGACAGGCGCCAAGCGCCGGCGCCCACCAGCGCGGCCAGGACGAGAACGATGCCCAGGACCGTATAGCCGAAAAGCCGCCAGAATCTCGCATGCCCCGGCCGGCCTTGACCCGGTCCGGAGGGGCGCGCAGTCTGCTGCGTGCCCTGCCGCGAAGCGCCGATGCCGTCGCCGTTATCGTCCGACACTTACAAAAATCTCCCTTCGCCGGCCGACGCGGCCGCCGTCACGGTCGGCCTAGCGCGCTGGCAAGACGTCGTCGCGGCGTGTGGCGACCCCGCCTTGGCCGCACGCCTGCGCGAATTTGCCGCGGACCCGGTGGCCGGACGGCTGCTGGCCGCGCTATTCGGCAACAGTCCGTTCCTGGCTCAAGCCGCCGCCGCCGAGCCGGAATTGCTGCTGCACCTGTGGCACGACGGCCATGAGGCTACTTTCGCCGAACTTCTCGCCCGGCTCAATCACGATCTCAAGCCGAACCTGCCGCGCGAGAAGCTGATGGCCGAGCTCCGGCGCCTGAAACGGCGGGCCGCGCTCCTCATCGCGATCGCCGATATCGCCGGCATTTGGACCGTCGAGAGAGTCACGGGCGCCCTTACCGCCTTCGCCGAGGGCGCCTTGCGGCTCGCCACACGGCACGTGCTGGCCGCCGCGGCGGCGCAGGGCGAGCTGGAATTGGCGGATAGCGTCGACCCGGCGCGCGACAGCGGCTTCATCGTCCTGGCGGTAGGCAAGCTTGGCGCCGGCGAGCTCAACTATTCCAGCGATATCGATCTGATCCTGATCTATGACCCGGAGCGCGTGCGCTATCGAGGCACGCGCGCGGTACAGACCTGCTTCACACAGATTGCCCAGGCGCTGGTCCACATCCTTGCCGAGCGCACCGCCGACGGTTACGTCTTCCGCACCGATCTGCGCATGCGGCCCGATCCGGGCTCGACCCCGCCGGCGCTTTCCCTGCCGGCGGCGCTGTCCTATTATGAGAGCACCGGCCAAAACTGGGAGCGCGCAGCACTCATCCGCGCGCGCGCCGTCGCCGGCGACCTCGACTCCGGCGCACGCTTCCTCGCGGCGCTCGATTCCTTCCTGTGGCGCAAGCATCTCGATTTCGCGGCGATCCAGGACATTCATTCGATCAAGCGCCAGATCCACGCGCAAAAAGGCGGCGGCACCATTGCCGTCGCCGGTCACAACATCAAGCTCGGCCGCGGCGGCATCCGCGAGATCGAGTTCTTCGCCCAGACGCAGCAATTGATCTGGGGCGGCCGCGAGCCAGCACTGCGCCAGCGCGGCACGATCGAGGCGCTCAACGCGCTCGCCGCCGCGGGACACATCGCCGCCGATGCGGCACATGCGCTCGCCGAGGCCTATCGCTTCCTGCGTCGCGTCGAGCACCGTCTGCAAATGATCGACGACGCGCAGACGCACAGCATTCCCGCCGATGCCGAAGGCTTGCGGCGGCTCGCCGTATTCCTTGGTTATCCCTCGAGCGAGACCTTGGCCAGTGAGCTCACCCGCCATCTCACGCAGGTCGAAAGCCATTACGCGCATCTCTTCGAGGAAACGCCTTCGCTCTCGATGACGGGCAATCTGGTCTTCACCGGCAGCGACGACGACCCCGAAACGCTGAAGACCATTGCCGCTTTCGGCTTCGCCGAGCCCCCGTCGGTCGCCGCCATCATCCGCGGCTGGCATCACGGCCGCTATCGCTCGACGCGCAGCCAGCGCGCGCGCGAATTGCTGACCGAGCTGGTGCCGGCGCTGTTGCGCGCCTTCGGCGCCTCGACCAATCCGGACGTCGCCTTTGCGCGCTTCGACGCCTATCTCAGCCGGCTGCCGGCCGGCGTGCAGCTCTTCTCGCTGCTCTATCAGAATTCCGGCCTGCTCGACCTCGTCGCCGAAATCATGGGCGCGTCGCCGCGCCTCGCCGAGACGCTGGCGCAGCGGCCCGGCTTGATCGAGGGCTTGCTGGTACCGGGCTTCTTCGATCCGTTGCCCGGGCTCGCCGAGCTCCTCACCGATCTGGCCGCGCTGCTCGACCGGGCGCGGTATTACGAGGAGGTGCTCGACCTGGCGCGACGCTGGGTCGGGGAGCGGAAATTCCAGCTCGGCGTCCAAGTGTTGCGGCACCGCCTCGGCGGCGAAGCAGCCGGCGCGGGCTTCGCCGATATCGCCGAGGCGGCGATCGCCCAGCTCCTGCCCCGGGTGACGGCCGAGTTCGTGCGAGCGCAAGGCGTCATCGAGGACGGCGCGCTGGCAGTCCTCGGTCTCGGCAAGCTCGGCAGCCGCGAGATGACCTTCGCTTCCGACCTCGATCTGATCCTGGTTTACGACGCGCCGCCAGATGTCGAGGCCTCGACCGGCGAACGTCCGCTGCCGCTCGCGACCTATTACGCCCGTCTTGCGCAACGCTTCATTAACGCACTGACGGCGTTCACTGCCGAGGGCAATCTCTACGAGGTCGACATGCGACTGCGGCCGTCGGGGAATTCGGGCCCCGTGGCATCGAGCTTTGCCGCCTTCCGCCGCTATCACCAGGAACTCGCCTGGACCTGGGAGCGCATGGCGCTGACGCGGGCGCGCGCCGTGGCCGGCGATGTCGATTTCCGCGACCGCGTGATGGCTGAGATGCGGGCGGTGCTGACTCAGCGACGCGATCCCCAGCTTCTCGCCGCCGATGTCGCGGCAATGCGCCAGCGCATCGCGGATTCACATCGTAACCCGCCTTTTTTCGAGGTCAAACACCGCCGCGGCGGCATGATCGACATTGAGTTCATCGCCCAATACCTACAGTTGCGCGATGCGGCGCGCGCGCCCGACGTACTGCGGCAGAACACGCGCGATGCGCTGGCGGCGCTGGCCATTTCCGGCGCGCTCGAGCTCGCCGACGCCGATGTCCTGCGGGAAGCTCTTTTATTGTGGCGCAACGTGCAGGGGCTGCTGAAGCTCACCGTCGACGGTCCCTTCGAGGAAAGCGTGCAGGCCGATTCGCTGAAAACTCTTCTCGCCAAGGGCGCAGGCGCGGTTGACTTCGCCGCGCTCAAGGCGAATATGGGTAGCACCGCCGCGCACGCATTGCGCCTCTATGAAGCGCTGATCGAAATCCCGGCGCGACGAGGAAAGATGGCCGAGGAATCTACACCATGAGTCTCGAGATCGGCGACAAGGCGCCGGATTTCACGCTGCCCACCGATGGCGGGGGCAAGATCAAGCTGTCGGATCTTCACGGGAAGAAGGTCGTACTCTATTTCTATCCCAAGGACGACACCTCGGGCTGCACCGCGGAAGCCTGCGCCTTCCGCGACCTTTTCCCGAATTTCCGCAAGATCGACGCGGCGATCGTCGGAATCTCGCGCGACAGCACCGCCGCGCACGATAAATTCAAGAAAAAATACAAGCTGCCCTTCGTCCTGGCGTCCGACGAAGCGTGCAAGATCTGCGAAAAATACGGCGTCTGGGTGCAGAAGAGCATGTACGGGCGCAAATACATGGGCATCGAGCGCTCGACCTTCTTGATCGACGAGAAAGGCGTCATTCGCGGCGCATGGCGCAAGGTCAAGGTGCCGGGCCACGCCGACGAGGTGCTCGACGCGATCAAGGCGGCGGCATGATGGAAACGCCGAAATCCGGCCGATTCCGGCTCACCGCCCTGCTATTAGCGGTCCTTGCCGTTGAAGCGGTTGCGTTGGCGGCCTTTGCCGCGGAAACAATCACCGTCAGCCAGCATGGACGGAAGTTCGCGCCGGACGTGCTGCATCTGGCGCGAGGCACTATGGTACACATCGTCAACGACGACCGCGTGACGCATCACGTCTATGTCGACGCGCCCAACATGAAATTCGATTCCGGCGAGCAGCCGGTGGGCACCACGGTGGATTTGACCTTCGACCGCGCCGGAACCTTTCAGGTTCTCTGCGCGATCCATCCCACCATGCATTTGCAGGTGACGGTCGAATAGGAGCGCGATCTAGCGCGGCAGCGTCGGGATGGCGGCGGTGCGTTCCGGCTCTTGGCTCAGCGTCTTCAGGAACGCCACCAGATCGGCCTTTTCGCGTTCGGTCAGGTTGAGTGGCTTGATGAGCTCGGAGCGGCTCGGTCGGTCGATGCCGCCGCGATTGTAAAGATCGATCACCGCTTCGAGCGTCGGTTCCGAGCCGTCATGCATATAGGGCGCGCGCTGCGCCACGTCGCGCAGGCTGGGCACCTTGAAGGCGTATTTGAGCTTCGGCGAATTGGGCACCACCAGGGCGCGGCCGACATCGTCGCCCTTGCCGACGCCGATATCATAGAATCCCGCATCGGTGAAATTCCACCCGCTGTGACATTCGGCGCAGCCGGCCTTGCCGTTGAACACATCGAAGCCGCGCTTGGCTTCCGGGCTGATGGCATCTTCGTCGCCGGCGATCCAGCGGTCGAACGGCGCTTCGCCCGAGACGATGGTGCGTTCGAAGGTCGCCAGCGCGTCTTCGATATGGCTCCGCGTCACGGCGTGATCGGGAAAGGCCGCGGCGAAAGCCTGGGCGTAGGGGGGCCTGGCCTGCAGCGCGGCGATCAGCTCCGATTCAGGACGGTTCATGATGCCGGGGGCGGTAATCGGGCCGAAGGCGACCTTCTCGAGGCTGGGAAAATGGCCGTCCCAGCCGAGTACCGGAATCCAGGCGATGTTGAGCAGCGTCGGCGTGTGCTTCGTCATCGGCGCGACGCCGATGCCGACCTTTTGCCCGTCGGTCCAGCCCAGATTCGGTTGGTGGCAGCTGCTGCAGGATTGCGTGCCCGAACCCGAAAGGATCGGGTCGAAGAACAGCATCTTGCCGAGCGCGGCCTTGGCATCCGTGTAGGGATCGTTGGCCGGAAACGGGATTTCGGGCGGCCGCTTGTCGTCGGCCTTCCATTCGGCCCGTTCCGCCGCCGGCGCCGGCTCCGCGCCGGCAAAGGCGGAGAAATTGGGGCCATAGGCCCGCGCCGACAGCAACAGTACGACGAGACCAAGCTGGAGGCCCCAGCGGAGCCGGGTCCACATCTTGCGGCGATTGTCGCGCGTCGCGTCGTTCATGCCGGCTCAGCTCGCCGCCGCCAAGGAGGATTCGTGCACCGCCTCCGGCAGCACGACGGTGACGGTCGTGCCTTGATTGGGGGCGCTCTCGATGGTGAGACTGCCGCCATGCAGCTCGGCCAGGGCCTTGCAGAGCGGCAAGCCGATGCCGGTTCCTTCGTATTTCCGCGACAGGCCGCCATCGACTTGGCTGAAAGGCGACAGCGCCAGTGGAATGTCTTCCATGCGCATGCCGATGCCGGTGTCGGCAACGGCGATCGCCACCCGGCCAGCGGCAACACAATGTGCCGACAGCGTGACGCGGCCGCCGGTCGCGGTAAATTTGATCGCATTCGACAGCAGATGATGAACGATCCGGCGCGTACGCGCCGGATCGACCAGCAGCCACAACGGATCGCCCGCCGGTGCGACTTCGAGGGTAACGCCACCGCGTTCGCTGTCGCGCTTGAAGAACTCGGCGGCGCGGGCGAGCAGCACGCTCGCCTCGGTCGGCTCGGGCATGATTTCGAGATTGCCGCGCTCGCTCTTGGCAAAATCGAGAATATCGTTGATGAGCTGGAGCAGATTGTTACCGCTGCGCTGAATGTCGGTGGCGAATTCCTTGTAGGAAAGCTGGCCGACCGGGCCGAGCATTTCGCCGGCGATGATCTCGGAGAAGCCGATGACTGCGTTGAGCGGCGTGCGCAATTCATGGCCCATATTGGCGAGGAACTCGGTTTTGGCGCGGCTTGCAGCCTCGGCCTGTTCCTTCGCGGCCTGCAACATGCCTTCGCGTTCCTTGAGCGCCGAGATGTCGCTGACGATGACGACGAAGCCGCCGTCCGGCGTGGCGCTGCGGCTCAGATTGAGCCAGCGGCCGGTTTCAACGCGTAGCTCACCACTCGGCTCCGCCAGCGCCTTCTCCAGCGCCTCGGGCAGCGGAGCGCCGGCCGTCAGATTCTCGCCCAGATCGGGGAAGAAGACCCGCACCTGAGAATTCGAAATCAGGATGTGCCTGTCGGAATCGACCAAGATGACGCCTTCGGCAGTGCTCTCGATGGCGTTGACCAGCCGCGTCTGCGCCGAACGCCGCGCCGTGATCTCCCGATCCATCATGCTACGGATGTTGTCGCGCATCACCACCATGGAGGCGAGCAGCCGGCCGAGTTCGTCGCCGCCGGCGGTACCGATCTCGACGTCGAGCTCGCCCGCGGCGATCCGCTCGGCGGCCCGCGAGGCGTCGGCAATAGGCCGCACCATGCGGCGCGCCAGCTGGATGGCAATGACGCCGCCCAGCATCAGTGCGCCGAACGTCGCGGCGATGCTGAGCCGGCGATAGGTATCGATCGAACTGAGTGCGCTTTCGCGGTACTTGAAGCCGTCCTCCGCCGTCAACTCGACGAGGTTGTCGAATTGGTCTCCGATAACGGCTGCACGATTCTGCAGCACCAACCGGTCGCTTTCGTCATTCTTGCCGTCGATTACCCGGCGGCGCATCGCGTCCCAATCGGCGACGGCATGCGCCGTCGCGTTCGCCGCCAGGGCGGCGCGCGGCGACAACGACCTTTCCTCGGTGACAGCGAGATCCTCGGCAACGGATTGCGCGAGTTCGGCCATGTGGTCGTCAAGCTCGGAACGACGCTGCGGGGCTGCGGCTTGGACTCGATCCGCCAGTGCCAACTGCATCGCGGTGAAGCTCGACAGCGCTAGCCGCGTGTAGCTGATCGACATCAGCGGCTTGTCGTAGGTCTCGACCACCAGGCGGCCGGATTCGACGACGCTGTTGACCGCGTAAAGGCCAAGGAATCCCGTCAGCGCGGCAAGCGCGCAAAACGCGAACAAAATCTTGCCGCGAATGGTTACGGCGGCGCGCCTTACGAGCTTGATGACGCCACCCGACCCTGCGGCAATGCTTGGTACAAACCAGTGCGACACGTGTCCATCCCAGCCGGAAACGAGGCTCGCCTAGAGTGCAGCCGGGGCGCCTAAGGTTTTCTTAAAAGGAAGGTGGTCAAAACCGCGCAAATGGGGCGATTTCGCGGTCGGTTGGTGTGCCGCCGGGCGGATTCTCGCGGGTTTCGATCAATATCATTGCGAAAGGATTAAGAGCGGCAGAGTCACCCCGGACCGAAAAGGCTGCCATAGGTCAAGTCGTCGCCACGCGCACGCTCGAGAGCGTGATTGTACCGCCGCAACGCATAGGCCTCGGTCAGAAAGCCGATGACCTTGCGGTCGGTGGCGCTGGCTAGGACCGGCAGCGCTTCGAGTTCGGTCTCGACGAAACGATCGAGCGCCGCGCGGACATTCTGATGCGGCAGCAAAAATTGATTCTCGCCTTGCCGCAAATCTGCGGCGCGCAGATTGGGAAGGCGCTCGTCAAGATCGGGGTTGTGCGCATCGGGCGTCATCACCATGCCAGCATAATCGCCGTTGGCATCGGTGAGGAACACACGCTTGGCACCGCCGAGCGGGAATTGCTGACGCAGATCGGCGAGCGGCAGGTTCTCGGAAATTAGATGCACGTCCCGCCGCATCAGCTTGCGCACAGTCAAGTCGCGGATCCAACCGACGTCGAAGGCGCCGCGGATGGGCACGCCGCGCAAATGGAATCGCCAAGTGGCGAACGAATAGCCGAAGGTCGAGCGCACAATGACCGAGGCGATCACCACGCCGACGGTAACACCGATCGCGACATAGAAATTCGCCGTCATCTCGAGGATGAGCAAGATCATCGTCACCGGCGCGCCGACGATCGCGGCAGCGACCGAACCCATGCCGACCAGCGTATAGGCAAGCTGGTCGATCGCCATGCCGGGCAGAAGCAGGGCCACCAGGCCGCCGGCGACGCTGCCGAACAGGCTGCCGAGGAACAGCGACGAACTGAATAATCCACCGCGAAAGCCGGAGCCGACCGAAACCGCCGAGGCGATTGCCTTGGCCGGAATCAGCAGCAGCAGCGCAAGGGGCGGAAAATTGCGGCCGATGACGGATTCGATGGCACCGTGGCCGCTTCCCAGCACTTGTGGCCAGAAGAATGCCATCAAACCGACGACCGCGCCGCCGATCGCCGGCCGCGCCCAGAGCGGAATGGATTGCCGGCGGAAGCCGCGCTCGATCCAGGTCACGCCGAGCATGGTGACGATGCCGAGGCCGGCGGCGCCGATGCCCAGGAGGACGAACCACGCGTAGTCCCAGCCGTGGACGGTGATCGCATCGGAGATATAGAAGATCGGCTGCGAGCCGACGGCCCAGCGCGTCGCAAAGGTGCCGGCCAGCGCCGCCGCGGTGACTGGCGCCAGCACCGCCGGCGAATAGCTTCCGATCACCAGCTCGAACGCATAGAACGCACCAGCCAACGGCGCGTTGAAGGCGGCGGCGATGGCGGCTGCGGCGCCACCGCCGACCAGCGTGCGCAAATCGTTGCGCCGCGTGCGCATCAATTCACCGACGTTCGAGGCGAAGCCCGCGCCCAGCTGGGTATAGGCGGCTTCCATGCCGACCGAAGCGCCCAGCCCGCCCGATAGCAGGGTCAAGAGGGTCAGGTTGGCGCTGTCGATCAACGACATCTTGCCGCCATAGAGCGCGTTGGCCTCGATCGCGTCGACCACCTCGCGCGGCCGCCAGCGGCGGATGATCACCGTCGCCACGCCGACGACAACGCCGCCGATCACGGGCACCAGGAGAACACGCCACCAAGTGAGGCCGATGCCCTCGCTGAGCAGATGGTAGGGCGACATCCCGTAAGCCACCACATGCATCCACTGCATCATCTGGCGAACGAGGGCCACGCCGAAGCCCACCGCCATGCCGACCAACGCGCTCAGTACGGTGAGCGCGATCTCGTTGCTGCGCAGATGCCGCCGGTCGAGGCCGCGTAGCAGCGCGCGCCAGCGCACGCGCAGGAGGAAGGCGGTCTCCCGCCAGCTTCGCTCGCGGCTCAGCCATGGCACGACGCGCGCCAATGCCGGCGGTTTCGCCGTTGCATCGCGCGGAGACCGTTCGACCATGCCTTAACCTGAAGAGACCGCGAATTGGCTCAGGCGGCGCGTCTCAAACCCGCGTCGCCGATAGGGTCGAGCATAGGCAAGCGGGCCGGCACTGGCAATTCCGACCGGCTACCAGATGATGGTGCCGAACAGAATTGCATGGAGTGCGTAGTAGACCGCCAGATAGAGCGCCAACGTGCCGCAATAGACCACCGGCGCCAGGATCGGGTGGGGCTTGGTATCTGGTTTGTCGTCGCAGAGGACGCCGAGCAGAATGACGATGATCATCGAATGCCCGATGGCGTCGATCTTGCCGAATTCGAAGACCGCGCTGGTGAACATCATCGTCAGCACGAGCGCCCCCAGGCGCCGGATCAGCGGCGACCAGAGCAACGCGAAGGCCAGGCTGAACTCGAGCACCCCGGCCGCCGTCATGTAGAAATCGGGCTTGAGGTCCAGCGCCAGATTGGGATGTGCGTCGAGTACCGGGTAGGTCCAATCGGGATAGGCCCATTTCTCGATCGAGGCCCACATCAGGGTGAGCGCAGCCGCCCAGCGCGCGACGTCGAGCGGCCGGCGGCCGAACAGCTCCAGCCCGAGGCCGGTCAAGCCCAAATACGCGGCGAGGCCGAGGAAGATCGGATAATCCAGCATGTGGAAGATGCCGTAGGCATAGACGCCATAGGCGTAGAGGAAGGCGATGCCCAGCGCGGCCAGGATCAATGTCCGGCGCCAGAACAGGCAGATCACGATCCCGAATTCCAGCCAAGGAATGAAGGTGGAAGTCGTCTTCAGCTCGGGCGTCAGGATGATGCCGCCCATCACCCAGAGCGCGGTGAAGAACACGGCGCCCCCGCCGCGATACAGCATCTCGACGCGCGGCTTGAGATCGCCCGTTAAGCGGTCGAGCGACCGCAGAATCGCTTGACCGAGGACTTGGCGTTCGGCCCAACTCAGCACCCACAGCAGAACCGCCGCGGTGGCGACAAATTGCCAGAACGCCGGATGAAATATCCCGTGCAGCGGCACCGGCTGTTGCGGGACGTTGTAGGGCGCGAACCATTTGACGTGCGCCGACGCCGGCGCAACGACCAGCATCGCGCCGAATGGCGCGACGATAAAAAGAACCAATTTACGATAATTCACCGCGATCCCCCCTTGGAAAACCTGCTCTCAGCCGTTCAGTCGGGGCGGATGAAGGCGCGCAACTGAATCTTTACCGAAGAGGCGCATAAACGCCTTGCCGGCTCGACGGCGATTGGAGGCAACAGTGTTTTTGATTTTGGGCGCGTTCGGCGTCGTACTCGGCTCGGTCTCGGCCATCAGCGCCGAGAAATTCCCGATGCACCAGGCGAAGCTCGAACAATGGGGCGGCGATTTGTTCGTCAGCGGCATGGCATTGCTCGGCCTCGGCTTCCCGCTGATTTAAGCGCGAACCGTCGAGTCTCTATTTTCGCTGACGTTTTAGACACGCTTTCCCCAGATTTATGCACAGAGTGTCCCAAAAATTGGGCATTCTGAATCAAGAGTTTACCATAACATGGTGAATAAGGATAGCGAGATATCCACTTAACCTATTGGATTCCCTGACTCAATTTGTTAATAAAATTGACATGTTGTCATTACTTGGCGAACCTCGATGCCAGTAATAAAAATACTAATGATTCCAATATGTTGAAACGAGCCTTAGGCGCCGGCGGCGGCGTCTGCGCCCTTGATGCGGGCCGCCAGGGAGGCTTCCAGAAAGCGGTCGATATCGCCATCGAGGACCGCCCCGGTATTGCCGATTTCCACCCCGGTCCGCAGATCCTTCACCATCTGATAGGGCTGCAGCACATAGGACCGAATCTGGTGGCCCCAGCCAATATCGCTCTTGGTGGCGTTCATGGCGTCGGCCTGCGCCTCCTGCTTCTGGAGCTCGATCTCGTAGAGCCGCGCCTTGAGCATGGCCATGGCCTTGGCCCGGTTCTGATGCTGCGAGCGTTCGCTCTGGCAAGCGACCACGACCGGCCGGTCGCCGCCGGGCGGCGTGTAGGTCATGCGCACGGCGCTGTCGGTCTTGTTGACGTGCTGTCCGCCGGCACCCGAGGACCGATAGGTGTCGACCCGCAGATATTTATCCGCCACCTCGACCTCGATCTTGTCGTCGACCACCGGATAGACCCAGACCGAGGCGAAGCTGGTCTGCCGCCGGGCATTCGCATCGAAGGGCGAGATGCGCACCAGACGGTGGACGCCGCTCTCGGTCTTGAGCCAGCCATAGGCGTTCTCGCCGATGATGCGCACGGTCGCCGATTTGACGCCGGCGCCCTCCCCTGCGCTTTCCTCGATCCATTCGACCTTGTAGCTGTGGGCATCGGCCCAGCGCATGTACATGCGCAACAGCATCTCGGCCCAATCCTGCGCCTCGGTGCCCCCGGCACCGGCGTGAACCTCGAGATAGGCGTCGTTGCCGTCGGCCTCGCCGGACAGCAGGCTGTCGAGCTCGCGCGCTTTGACGTCGTCGCGCAGCTTGGCGAGCGCCTTTTGCGCCTCGTCGAGCATCGCTTGGTCGCCTTCGGCCTCGGCTATTTCGGCGAGGCCAAGCGTGTCGGCGAGCTCGCGTTCGATGCGCTTGTAGCCGCCGACGAGGCGCTCGAGCCGAGTGCGCTCGCGCATGAGCTGTTGCGCGAGCGTGGAATCGTTCCAGAAATCGGGCGCTTCGGCGAGCCGGTTCAGCTCCTCAAGCCGACGGGTGGAAACATCCCAGTCAAAGATGCCTCCTGAGCAACGCCAACGAACGGCGAATATCGCCGGCGACCGTCTCTATCTCTGCGCGCATGCGCGAAACCCCGTCAAAACGATGCGTAAGGTGGAGCTAATATAGGCCGCCGGTGCCGCCGCGGGGAGCGGCTTGCGAGGGAGCGGGCCCGTCATCGTCGGCGGCGCCCTCTCCCGGCATGATGTCGCCGGCACCCAGGGTGATGCCGTTGCCCGAGACCACTTGGCCGGGTTGCCCGGTCGGCTCGGTGCCGGGCTTGAACGCCTCGAAGATGACATTCTTATCGCCGGCCTGCGCCAGTTGCCCGGTCTTCGGATTGACGCGGACTAGGCGGATGCCGGGCGGAATGCGGAAGGGAATCGCCGGCTTGTCCTTGAGCGCCGTCGCCATGAAGTCGCGGAAGGCGGGCGCCGAGACCATCGCCCCGGTTTCGTGCTTGCCGAGACTCTTGGGCGTGTCGTAGCCGATGAAGACTCCCGCCGCGAGATCGGGCGAGAAGCCCACGAACCAGGTGTCGTTCGAATCGTTGGTCGTGCCGGTCTTGCCCGCGATAGGCTTGCCGACCGAGGCGACGATGCGGCCGGTGCCACGCTGGACGACGCCTTCAAGCATCGAGACGATCTGGTAGGTGCTGCGCGGGTCGGCGATCTGCTCGCGCGTGTCGGGCAATTCCGGCGGCGTCTGGTTATTCCAGGCGACGTTGTTGCAGCCCTCGCAGGGCCGCTGATCGGCGCGATAGATGGTGGCCCCGTTGCGGTCCTGCACCCGGTCGATAAAGGTCGGCTTGATGCGCTTGCCGCCGTTCACCAGCATTGCGTAGGCGGTGGTGAGGCGCAGCGGCGTCGTCTCGCCGGCGCCGAGGATGAAGGAGTTCTCGAGCGGCATGTTGTCGAGAATGCCAAAGCGCTCGATATACTGCTTGATGATCGGCAACCCGACCGTGGTGCCGACCCGCGCCGTGACCAGATTCAGCGATTCCTCGATGCCGACGCGCAACGGCACCGGGCCGTAGAAACGATGCTCATAATTCGTCGGGTTCCATTTCGGCAGGCCGGGACCCTGGTCGACGACAAAGGGCGCGTCCAGCACCAGTGTCGACGGCGTAAAACCGTGATCGAGCGCCGCCAGATAGACGAATGGCTTGATCGCCGATCCGGTCTGCCGCTTGGCTTGCGTCGCCCGGTCGAATTGGCTGATCTCATAGCTGAAGCCGCCGGTCATGGCCAGGACGCGGCCGGTATGCGGATCCATCGCGACGAGCGCGCCGGAGACCGCCGGAATCTGGCGCAACGCGTAATCACCGCTCGCCAGCTTCTCGACCAGCACCACGTCGCCCGGCGACACCGCAGCGGCCGGATTGGCCGGCACCGGGCCGAGACTGTCCTCGGTCAGCTTCTTGCGTGCCCAGCGCAACTCCTCATAGGGAATCTTGCCGCGCGTCCCGTCGGCGAAGCCGATCACCGCGGCGTCGGCTTCGGTCGTGAGGATCAGCGCCTTGTTCCAGCCGACATCGGCCGCGCCCGCCGGCAGCGGCAGCGCGGCTAGGCGCGATTGCCATTGATCATCGGCCCCTGTGCGCGCGACTGGCCCGCGATAGCCGTGACGACGGTCATAGGCTTCGAGCGCGTTGCGCAGCGATTTTTCGGCGGCGCGCTGCAGCGTCGGATCGAGGCTGGTGCGCACCGACAATCCGCCGCTATAGAGCTTCCGCTCGCCATAGCGCGCCAGCAGCTCGCGGCGGACTTCCTCGGTGAAATAATCGGCGCGCGTCAGCTCCGTGTCGTTGCGCTTGCCGAGCACGATCGGCATAGCCTGGGCCGCACGCGCCTGTTGCGCGGTGATAAAATTCGCCTCGACCATGCGGTCGATGACCCAGTCGCGACGCTCCTTGGCGGCTTCGGGAAAGCGCTGCGGGTTGTAGTTGTTCGGTGCCTTGGGGAGCGCCGCGAGAAAAGCCGCCTCCTCGACGGTCAACTCGTCGAGCGATTTGTTGAAATAGGTCAGCGCCGCGGCGGCCACGCCATAGGAGCCGCTGCCGAGATAAATCTCGTTCATGTAGAGCTCGAGGATGTGGTCCTTGCTCAGCACCTGTTCCATGCGGATGGCGATGAGCGCTTCCTTCATCTTCCGCTCGAGCGAAACCTCGTTGGTCAGCAGGAAGTTCTTCGCCACCTGCTGGGTAATCGTCGAGGCGCCGATCGGCCGCTTATGCGACCCCAGCCGGAAGATATCGGTGAAGGCGGCGCGCGCCATCGACAGCGGATCGATCCCGGCATGCGAATAGAAGTTCCGGTCCTCGGCGGCGAGGAAGGCATGGATCACCAGCGGCGGCATGGCGCTCACCGGCACGAAGACACGCTTCTCGGTGGCGTATTCGGCCAGCAGCCGGCCGTCCGCAGCATGAACGCGGGTGACGATCGACGGCTGGTAATCGGCGAGTTGCTGGTAATCCGGCAGTTCCCGGCTGAAGTACCAGACCGCCAGCCCGGCAAAGCCGACGCCGATGATCCCGGCGAAAAGCCCGAGAACGAAGAGGAATTTCAAAAGCTTCATCATGGCCCGTCACCCGCGCGCCTATCCTAGCGCAACCGGGAGTCGCGCGCGATCCTGCGGGCGCTTTATGGCGCCGCCATGGCCGCTTTCCAAGGGGAAAGCGCGTTAACCTATCGGGCGCCGGTGCCCGAATGCCGGGCTGGGCCATACGAGGCGGTTGTGGAGAAGGCCGCCGGCTAGTATCCTATTGAGGCGAAACACCGCGGTCTGCGCTTCCGGCCCAGGGCTGGCGGCGGCGGCGCGGCGGGACTCGCGGCGATGCCAAGGCATCGCGCGCCCCACCGAAACGCTGAAGACCGAATGGTTTGACGAAACCCAGAAGCCGCGCCGGCCATTTCGGCTGCGGCGCCCGAAAAGAGCCCAGGATGACCCTCGCTCTAGCCCAGTCCGATCGATCGACGGGCGGCGCCGGCTTCACACCTATCAGGCAGACGCTGCCGCCCGTCTTTCGCGCGGGCAGGCAGGCGCGCCTCGGAGTTCATTGGCATGACCAAGCGCATGCTCATCGATGCCGCCCACCCGGAAGAAACCCGTGTGGTGGTTTTGAGCGGCAACCGTCTCGACGAATTCGACTACGAGACGTCAACCAAGAAGCAGATCAAAGGTAACATCTACCTCGCCCGGGTGACGCGGGTCGAACCCTCGCTCCAGGCGGCCTTTGTCGAATACGGCGGAAACCGGCACGGCTTCCTTGCCTTCAACGAAATCCACCCCGATTACTACCGCATTCCGGTAGCGGATCGCGAAGCGGCGCTCGAAGCCGCGCGCGATGCCGAAGCCGCGGAGAACGAGCGCGAAGACGTGCACGAGCAGGCCGGGCTCGAGGGGCCGCCGCCGGCCGAGCATCCGATGCCGCTCGACATGCCGGCGGAGGAGATTTCGAGCGCGCCGCTGGACGCCGCGGAATCGCTGCCGCAGGGCGAAATGGGCGACAGCAACCAGCTCGATGCGTCTGCCGAGGGCACGGACGATGACGGGTTGTCCGCGGATGATTCTTCCCATGGTACTGAAGCGCCCAGCGAAGAGCCGGGTGTCATGCCCGACGAAGCCGCCGCGCCAGCCAGCGGCGAGGACGCCTCGGCACCGGCACCGAGTGCCGTTCCCGCCGGTAGCGTCGGCCGCGGCATCGAGACCGTCGGCGGCGACGAAATGGAGGAGACGCGCCGGCCGACGCGCCGGCCGTTCCGGCATTACAAGATTCAAGAGGTCATCAAGCGTCGGCAGATCATGCTCGTGCAGGTGACGAAGGAAGAGCGCGGCAATAAGGGCGCGGCGCTGACGACATATCTGTCGCTCGCCGGCCGCTATTGCGTGCTGATGCCGAATACGCCGCGCGGTGGCGGCGTATCGCGCAAGATCACCAGCTCGACCGATCGGCGCCGGCTGAAGGATTTGATGAGCGACCTCGAAGTGCCGGAAGGCATGGGTGTCATCGTCCGGACCGCGGGTAGCGAGCGAACAAAGCCCGAAATCAAGCGCGATTTCGAATATCTGCGGCGGCTATGGGACGAGATTCGCGAGCTCACCCTCAAATCGACCGCGCCGGCACTGATCTATGAAGAAGGCAGCCTGATCAAGCGCTCGATCCGCGATCTTTATTCGCGCGACATCGAGGAAGTGGTGATCGACGGCGTCGACGCCTACAACCAGGCGCGCTCGTTCATGACGATGCTCATGCCCAGCCACACCAAGCGGGTGAAGCTCTATCGCGACCCGACGGTGCCGCTCTTCCATCGCCACCAGATCGAAAGCCAGCTCGACGCTATCCACTCGCCGGTGGTGCAGTTGAAGTCGGGGGGCTATGCCGTCTTCAACCCGACGGAAGCGCTCGTCGCGATCGACGTCAATTCGGGCCGCTCGACACGCGAGCGCAACATCGAAGAGACCGCCTACAAGACCAATCTTGAAGCGTCGGACGAGATCGCGCGCCAATTGCGGCTGCGCGACCTCGCGGGCCTCATCGTCATCGACTTCATCGACATGGAGGAGCACCGCAACCAGCACGCGGTCGAGCGCCGCCTGAAGGAGGCGATGCGTCACGACCGCGCGCGCATCCAGCTTGGTCGGATCAGCCCCTTCGGGCTCTTGGAAATGTCGCGGCAAAGGTTGCGGCCTTCCTTAATAGAGGCGTCGACCCAGCCCTGCCCGCATTGCCAGGGCAGCGGCAATATCCGCTCGACGGAATCGACCGCGCTGCACGTCTTGCGTGCGATCGAGGAGGAAGGCGTGCGTCGCCGTTCGGCCGAGATCGTCGTCGCGGTGCCGACGCCGGTCGCGCTCTACATCCTCAACCAGAAACGCGCCACGCTGCAGCAAGCCGAAGCGCGTTACGGATTCCGCGTCACGATCACACGCGACGACACGTTGATCCCGCCCGCCTTCAAGCTGGAGCGCGTGCGTGCGCTGACGCCGGCCGAGATCGCGGCGCTGCCGGTGGCGCCGATGCCGACGCCGGAGCTGGAGGACGAGGATGACGTCATCGTCGACGACGAGGAGGCGCCGCTCGACGGCGCTGCCCCGGCGCCGGCCGATTTCGCCGAGCCGGACGAGGGTGCCCGTCCGCCGCGCGGATACCAACCCCATGCCGAGCAGGGCGGCGAAGGCCAGGACGGTCCCGGCCGCGGCCGTGGTCGGCGTCGCCGCCGGCGCGGCCGACATGGCGGCGATGGCCGCCAGGACCAGCCTCCGCATGGCGCGCCACAGCCCTACGCGGCGGCGCCCGGCGATCAGCCCTATGTACCGAATGCCGGCGAGCAACCTTTCGCCGCGCCGCCCGAAGGCGCGGCACTGGTCTATGAGACCGTCGCTGGCGAACCGCATCCCGCGAATGGCGAGCCGCAAGCGGGCGGCCGCCCGAATCCGGACGGGCCCAGGCGGCGTCGGCGCGGCCGCCGTGGCGGCAGGCGTCGGCGGCGCGGCGGCGAGGGCGGTGCCCCGCACGCCGAGGGCGGCCCGGGGACGACGAACGAGGCCGGCGGCAATTGGGCGTCCGCGCCACCGGAAAGCGATCCGGCGGCGCGGGCGGACATGCCGCTTCGGCGACCCGAGCCCGCCGAAGCGGCGGTGCAGACCCCGCATGAGCCGCCGTCCGCCGCCCCGTCTTGGAGCCGGGAGCCGGAGCCCGCCGCGCCCGCACCGCAAAGCGCGCCGCCGGCGAGCGACACAGTCGAACCGCCCGGCAATCCCAAGCGGGGCTGGTGGCGGCGCTAAGGCGTCACCGCCGCCAATTCTTCAGCTGGCGCGCCGCCGCGGCGATGGTCTCGGCGGTGCCGGCGTAGCAGAGCCGCAGCGTCGAGCGCCCGCGCGCCGGATCGAAATCGATGCCCGGCGTCAGCGCGACGCCCGTCTCGCGCAATAAACGCCGGCAGAATTCGTCGCTGTCATTGGTCAGGTGCCCGATATCCGCATAGAGGTAGAACGCGCCGTCCGATGGCGCCAGGCGATCGAAGCCGGCGCGCGGCAGCTCCTCGAGCAGCAGGGCACGGTTCTCGGCATAGCGCGCGACATTGGCGTCGAGCTCGGGTAGGCAATCGAAGGCGGCGCAAGCCGCGTGTTGCGACAACGACGGCGGCGACACGAAAAGATTCTGCGCCAGGCAATCGACGGCGCGCAGCATGTCGTCGGGCACCACCATCCAGCCGATGCGCCAGCCGGTCATCGAGAAATACTTGGAAAAGCTGTTGACCACGATCGCCTGCGGATCGTGCGCCAACGCGGTCGAGGCCGCGGCACCGTAGGTGATGCCGTGGTAGATCTCGTCGGAGATCAGGCGAATCCCGGCGCCGCGGCAATAGTCGGCGATGGCCGCCAGCTCGGCGGCCGGCAGCATCGTGCCGGTCGGATTGGCCGGGCTCGCCACGATCAAGCCCTCAAGGTCCGGGCCGGCCGCGCGCAATAGATCGAGCGTCACCTGATAGCGCTCCGCCGGCCCGACGGACAATTCGACCGGCACCAGATCGAGCGCCCGCAGGATATTGCGATACGCGGGATAGCCCGGTGCGGCGATCGCCACCTTGTCGCCAGCATCGAACCCCGCGAGGCAAGCGAGGATGAACCCGGCGGACGAGCCGGTGGTGACGACGATGCGCGCCGGATCGCAGGCGACGCCGTAACGCGTCCCGTAAAAGCCGGCGATCGCGCGGCGCAGCGCGGGCAGGCCGACTGCATCGGTATATCCCAGCACCTCTTTGTCGAGCGCGGCGCGGGCAGCGGCGGTGACGCCTTTTGGGGCGGGGGTTGACGGTTGTCCAACCTCCAAGTGCAGCACGTCCTTGCCCGAAGCGGCGCGCTCGTTCGCCGCCCGCAACACGTCCATCACGATAAACGGCGCCACGCCGCCGCGCGCCGAGACCTTGAGCGTCATCGCGCGCGCGCCCGAGAAATCGCCGGTTGACGGCCGGACGAGGATTGACGGAAGGTAAGCGCCGGAACGGAGCCGCGATTGAGTTTGCGCATTTTCCTCAAGGGCTTATGTGTCGTTTTGATGGCGAGCATCCTGCTGGCGCGGAGTGCGCTCGCCGATGATTCGCCGAGCCTCATTCGCGACGCCGAGACCGAAAATCTCATCCGCACCTTCGCAGCGCCGATTTTCCGCGCCGCCGGCCTCGATGCCCGCGCCGTGCACATCTATATCATTAACGATCCGACACTCAATTCCTTCGTTGCCGGCGGCCAGAATCTGTTCATGAACACCGGCACGCTGCTGCGCGCCGACCGGCCGAACGAGGTCATCGGCATCATGGCGCACGAAACCGGCCACATCGCCGGCGGGCATCTCGTGCGCATGCAAGAGGAGATGCACAATGCCTCGATCAAGGCGCTCATCGGCATGGCGGTGGGCGCGCTGGCGGGCATCGCCGGCCACGGCAACGGCGATGCCGCCGGCGCCGCCATCTTGAGCGGCGAGAGCGTTGGCGAGCGCTCCTACCTCTCCTTCTCGGTAACCCAGGAAGCCTCCGCCGATCACGCCGCCCTCACCTTTCTCGACCGCACGCATCAATCGGCTCAGGGGCTGCTCGATTTCTTCGATATCCTGGCGCAGGAAGAGTTGCTGTCGGCGCAGCGGCAGGATCCCTATCTACGCACCCACCCGCTCACCCGCCAGCGTATTGAATACATCCGCGACCATGTGCGGACGTCGCCCTATTCGAAGAATGTCGATCCGCCGGAATGGGTGGCCCAATTCAAGGTCATGCAGGCGAAGCTCGATGCGTTCCTCAACCCGCCCACGGCGACGCTCGCCAAATACAAGGCCGAGGACACCTCCGTACCGGCGCGCTATGCGCGCGCCATTGCGTTCTATCGTATTCCGCAGATGAAGGACGCGTTGTCCGCCATCGACGGCCTGATCCACGATTATCCCGACAACCCGTATTACCAGGAGCTCAAGGGCCAGATGCTGTTCGAGAACGGTCGCATCGCCGAGGCCGTGGCGCCCTACCAGAAGGCTGTGCAGCTTGCGCCGGACACGCCGCTGCTGCGCATCGAGCTGGCGCAGGTCGAGCTCGAGACCAACGATCAAGCCATGGTGCCCAAGGCGCTGGCAATGCTGGCCGACGCCGTGCACTTTGAAAACGAGAACCCGGATGCTTGGCATTTCCTGGCCATCGCCTATGGCCGCAGCAACAACATCGGCATGGCGGCGCTGTCGCTGGCCGAAGAAGGTATGACAAATGGCGATTACCAGACGGCCGGCCAGCAGGCGGATCGCGCCAGCAAGCTGTTACCGCCCGGAGCGGAGCGCCAGCGGGCGCTCGACATCAAAAACGATGCCAAGCGTCTGCGCGACGGCTAGACGCGGCGTGAACCGGCTCGGTGCGTTCGCCCTCGTGCTGGCCTTGGCGGTATTTGCCGCGCCCGCGCCCGTCAAGGCCGAGAGCTTCACCCCCGCGCAGAAGCAGGAGCTCGACCAGATCATCCATGACTATTTGCTGCAGCATCCCGAAGCGATCATGGAATCGGTCAAGGCGATGCAGGCGAAGAGCGATGCCGAGACCGCCGCGCGGCAGCGGAAGACGATCGTCGATCGGCGGCGGGAAATCTTCGCTGATCCGGATTCCGCCGTCGGCGGCAATCCCAAGGGCGACGTCACGCTGGTCGAGTTCTTCGATTACCGCTGCCCCTATTGCAAGCAGATCGAACCATCGCTCGACGCGCTCATCAAGGAGGACGGCAAGCTTCGCGTCGTCTACAAGGAATTGCCGATCCTCGGG
The DNA here is from genome assembly GCA_035648735.1 of Allostellaceae bacterium. Lineage (GTDB taxonomy): Bacteria > Pseudomonadota > Alphaproteobacteria > ATCC43930 > CGMCC-115725 > REEB95. The sequence continues at coordinate 52,172 of DASRKX010000017.1, read as the reverse complement.
CCGCCCTCGGTCTTCGCCTCGCGCGCCGCCATTGCGGCGCGCAAGCAGGGCAAATACGACGCGTTCCACAGCCGCATGATGGCGTTCAAGGGTACCATCGACAGCGACGCCGTGCTCAAGGTGGCGACGGCGGCAGGCCTCGATTTGGACCGGCTCAAGACCGACATGGCCGCCCCGGAGATCGACAAGATCATCAAGCGCAATTACGCGCTGGCCGAGGCGCTGGCGATCGACGGCACCCCCGGCCTCATCGTCGGTGACGACCTCGCCGTGGGCGCGGTCGACCTCGATACGCTGCGCAAGATGATCGCCGCCGCCCGCAAGAAAGGCGGCTAGCCTCTCACGCCGCGACTTCAGGCCCGGTGGGTTGCGCCGGCTCTGCCGAGGAAGTCGTCAGCTTGTCGCGGCCGCACATGAGATTTTTCCGGGGCGCGTCATGCGAAAAAGGGGCTTGGTCGGGGCGCGAACCAGCCTCTATCTTACGCGCCTATCCTAATCCCGCATCGCTGCAAAAGAGACTCCTCGCATGGGACAGTTCGGCATGGGCCAGCCGGTGCGCCGATCGGAAGATCGGCGCTTCGTCACCGGCGGCGGCCGGTATACCGACGACATCGTGTTGCCGCGCCAGGCGCAGGCCTATGTCCTGCGCTCGCCGCACGCCCATGCGCGCATCCGCGCCATCGCCGCCGATGCGGCGCGCACCGCGCCGGGCGTGCTCGGCATCTTTACCGCCGATGATTTAAGACAAGACGGCATCGGCGCCATTCCCTGCGTCGTGCCGCTCAAGAACCGCGACGGCAGCCGCATCAGGATGGTCGAGCACCCGCTGCTCGCCGCCGGCCGCGCGCGGCACGTTGGGGATGGCGTCGCTTTCATCGTCGCCGAGACCCTGGCGCAGGCCAAGGACGCCGCCGAGCTCGTCGAGGTGGATTACGAGATTTTACCCGCCATCGCCGACACGGCGCGCGCGGCCGAGCCGGGCCAGCCGCTGGTCTGGGACGACATCCCGAACAACCTCTGCCTCGATTGGGAGAGCGGCAACCGCCCGGCGGTCGAAGCGGCTTTTGCCGGCGCCAAGCACGTCGTCGAGTTGAGCCTGGTCAACAACCGGCTGGTCGCCAATTCGATGGAGCCGCGCGTCGCCCTTGGCGCCTATGAGCGCGGCGAGGAGCGCTTCACGCTCTACACCTCGACCCAGGGCTCGCATGCAATCCGCCGGCTACTGGCGGCGAACGTCTTCAAGCTGCCGGAGCACCGCCTCCGTGTCGTGACGCCGGATGTCGGCGGCGGCTTCGGCATGAAGCTCTTTCTCTATCCCGAGCACGGGCTGGTGCTCTATGCCGCGCGCAAGCTCGGCGTGCCGGTCAAGTGGGTCGGCGAGCGCGGCGAATCCTTCCTGACCGACGCGCATGGCCGCGACAATGTCACGCGTGCGCGGCTGGCGCTCGACGACAAGCTCAATTTCCTCGCCATCGACGTCGAGACCACAGCCAATCTCGGCGCCTATCTCTCGAATTTCGGCACCTTCATTCCGACCATGGCCGGCACCGCCATGCTGGCAGGCGTCTATCGCACACCGGCGGCGGTGGTGCGGGTCAAGGCGGTCTACACCAACACCGTCGTGGTCGACGCCTATCGCGGCGCCGGACGGCCCGAGGCGAATTACGTCATCGAGCGCCTGGTCGATCACGCGGCACGCCAGTTGAAAGTTTCGCCGGCCGAGTTGCGGCGGCGCAATTTCATCCCGCCCGACGCCATGCCGTTCAAGACCGCCTTCGGCATGAATTACGACAGCGGCGAATTCGCCCGGAACATGGCGGATGCGCTGAAAGGCATCGACGTCGACGGCTTTCCGGCACGCCGCGAGCAATCCCGCGCGCGCGGCAAGCTGCGCGGCCTGGGTCTCGCTACCTATATCGAGCAATGCGGCGGCGGCTTCGACGAGATGGCGGAGATCCGCTTCGACGGCAGCGGCGCCGCAACCGTTATCATTGGCTCGCAATCCTCCGGCCAGGGGCATCAGACCGCCTATGCGCAACTCGTCGCGGACGGGCTGGGCATCCCGTTCGAGCGCGTGCGCGTCCATCAGGGCGACACCGACATCGTCGGTTTCGGGCGCGGCACCGGCGGCTCGCGCTCGCTGCCGGTCGGCGGCAACGCCATCCAGATCGCCGTCCGCCGCATCATCGAGAAGGGCAAGAAGATCGCCGCGCACCGCCTCGAAGCCGCCGAGGCCGATCTCGAATTCGCCGACGGCGCCTATGTCGTCTCGGGTACCGACAAGCGCATCGGCATGACCGAGGTGGCGCAAGCCGCCTTCAACCCGCTGGTGCTACCGCCGGGTTTGGAGCCGGGCCTCGACGAGAAAGCTCATTTTCTTCCGGCGGCGCACACCTTTCCGAACGGCTGTCACGTTTGCGAGATCGAGATCGACCCCGAAACCGGCATGACGGCCATTGCGCGCTATGTCGTGGTCGATGATTTCGGCAATGTGGTGAACCCGCTGCTGCTGGAAGGACAGGTGCATGGCGGCGTGGTCCAGGGCATCGGCCAGGCGCTGGTCGAGGGCTGCGTCTATGATTCCGGCGGCCAACTCCTCACCGGCTCGTTCATGGATTACGCCATGCCGCGCGCCCTCGACATGCCGAATATCGAGTTCAGCTACAACGTCGTGCCGTGCACGACCAATCCTCTGGGCGTGAAGGGCGCCGGCGAGGCCGGCGCCATCGGTGCGCCGCCGGCGGTCATGAACGCCATCGTCGACGCGCTGGCGCCGCTCGGCATTGCCACGGTCGAGATGCCGGCGACGCCGCTCAGCCTGTGGCGCGCCATTCAGCACGCACGCGCGTCGTGACGCTCGATTATCAGGCATTGCTCGAAGCCGCGCGGCGCGCCGCCCGCCACGCGGGAAGCGCCGTCCTGGAAATCGCTGCCGGCCATGTCGAGACCCGCCACAAGACCGACCAATCGCCGGTGACGATCGCCGACGACACCGCCGAGCGCATCATCCTCGCCGCGTTGCGGCAGGCGGCGCCCGATATTCCGATCGTTTCGGAGGAAGATGCCGCCGCGACAGGGCTGCCGGCCGGCCCCGCTGCGCGCTATTGGCTGGTCGATCCGGTCGACGGCACGCGCGGCTTCATCGAGCGGCGCGACGAATACACCGTCAACATCGGCTTGGTCGAGAACGGCCGCGCGGTGCTCGGTGTCATCGGCGTGCCGACCCGGGGATTGATCTACGCCGCCTGCGGCGCCGGCACCGCGACACGGCAGCAAGGCGATGCGCGCCCGGAGTCGATATCCGCACGGCTGCCGCCGCCGCAACCCATCGTGCTATCGAGCCGCTTTTACGGCGCCTCGCGGCGGCTGACGGCCTATCTCGACGCCATTCCCGGCGCCGAGAACCGGCAGATGGGCAGCGCGGTCAAATTCTGCATCCTGGCCGAGGGCGGCGCCGATTATTATCCGCGCTTCGGCGAGACCTGCGAATGGGACACCGCGGCCGGTCAGGCGATCCTCGAAGCGGCGGGCGGCAGCGTCCGCACCCTCGATGGCGCGCCGCTGGCTTACGGCAAGTCGAAATTTCTCAATCCCGCTTTCGTCGCCCGCGGGCGGACGTGATTGAAAGCCTGTCCGCCGGAGAGCTGAACCGCGCCGCCGCCTTGCTGCGCGCGGGCCAACTCGTCGCCTTTCCGACCGAGACGGTCTATGGGCTGGGCGGCGACGCCGGCAACGACCGGGCGGTGGCAGCCATCTTCGCCGCCAAGGAACGGCCGAAATTCAATCCGCTGATCGTGCACGTTCCCGATCTCGTTGCGGCCGAGCGGCTCGGCGTGTTCGATGCCCGCGCGCGCGACCTTGCCCGGCGGTTCTGGCCGGGACCGCTCAGCCTGGTGGTAAACCGCCGCGTCGATAGTGGAATCTCTCTGCTCGCCAGCGCCGGGCTCGACACCCTGGCACTGCGCGTGCCGGCGCATCCGCTGGCGCAGGCGCTGCTGCGCGCGGTGAATCGCCCGCTCGCCGCGCCCAGCGCCAATCGCTCCGGCCATGTCAGCCCGACCGCCGCGGCGCATGTCGTGGCCGACCTCGGCGGCCGGATTGCCGCGGTGCTCGACGGCGGCGCCTGCTCGATCGGCATCGAATCCACCATCCTCGATCTGTCGGACGCAGCGCCCATCCTGCTGCGCGCCGGCGGCGTCGCGCTGGAAAACCTGGTCGCCATTCTGGGACCGGTCGCCCGCGGCGGGGCCGGCGCCGCGCCGCGCGCGCCGGGCATGCTGGAGCGGCATTACGCCCCGTCCCGCCCATTGCGACTCAACGCCGCGCGCGTGGCATCGACCGAGGCGCTCCTCGCCTTCGGCCCGAACCCGCTCCAAGGCGCGGCGGAGACCCTCTCCTTGAGCGTGGCCGGCGATACCGTCGAGGCCGCCGCCCGGCTCTTTGCTGCGCTGCGCGCCCTCGACCGGCCGGCATTCAGTGCCATCGCCGTCATGCCGATACCGGAGACGGGGCTGGGCCTCGCCATCAACGACCGGCTTGCCCGCGCCGCGCGGGGGCGATAGGCCTAGGTCCGTGGATACGAGCATCTCGCACATCGATACCGTCGCGCGGCTCAAATCCGTGGTCGGCGACAAGGGCGTGGTCCCCGATTCGGCGGTAGAGCCCTTCCTGATCGAGGAGCGTGGCTTGTGGCATGGCTCAGCGCTGGCCGTGCTGCGCCCGGCCTCGACCGCCGAGGTGGCCGAGCTGGTCAGGATTTGCGCCGCCGCGCGTCTGCCGATCTATCCGCAGGGCGGCAATACCGGTCTCTGCGGCGGGGCGGTGCCGGCGAAGAACGGCGTCCTCGTCAGCCTCGGCCGGATGAACCGCGTGCGGGCGCTCGACGCGCTGAACTTCACCATGACCGTCGAGGCCGGCTGCGTCCTCGCCGACGCGCAGCGCGCCGCCGAAGCCGCCGACCGGCTGTTTCCGCTCAGCCTCGGCGCCGAAGGCTCGTGCCAGATCGGCGGCAACCTCTCGACCAATGCCGGCGGCATCAACGTCCTGCGCTATGGCAACATGCGGGAGCTGACGCTCGGCATCGAGGCGGTGCTGCCCGATGGCCGGACCTGGAACGGGTTGCGCGGCTTGCGCAAGAACAACACGGGCTACGATCTGAAGCACCTCTTCATCGGCGGCGAAGGTACGCTCGGCATCATCACCGCCGCGACGCTCAAGCTGTTCCCACGGCCCCAGGAGGTCGAGACCGCCTTCGTCGGCCTGAAGCGCGTCGAGGACGTCATGGCGCTGTTCGCCCGCGCCCGCATCGCCAGCGGCGATCAGCTGACCGGCTTCGAGCTCGTGCCGCGCATCGGCCTCGAAGTCGCGATCCAGCACGGCCAGAATTTGAGCGATCCGCTGACGAGCAAGCATCCGTGGTACGCGCTGCTCGAAATCTCATCGAGCCGGAAGGATAGCGGCCTCAGGGCGGCGCTCGAGGATTTCCTCGCCACGGCAATGGCGGAGAGATTGATCGAGGACGGCGTCATCGCCGCCAGCGAGCAGCAGCGCCGCGATCTGTGGCGTATCCGTGCCCTTCTGGCCGAGCGCCAAACGGCCCTCGGCGGCAGCATCAAGCACGACGTCTCGGTACCGGTGAGCCGCGTCGCCGATTTCATCGTCCAGGCAAGCAAGGCGGTGACCGACCGGCTGCCCGGCATCCGCCCCTTCGCCTTCGGCCATGTCGGCGACGGCAACATCCATTTCAATCTGACCCAGCCCGTCGCCGCGGACAAAGCCGTCTATCTCGCGCGCTGGGCCGAGTTCAACCGCATCGTGCACGACATCGTCATCGCGATGGGCGGCTCGATCAGCGCCGAGCACGGTATCGGCCTGGTGAAGCTCGAAGAACTGCAGCATTACGGCCAGCCGATCGAGCTCGAGTTGATGCGGCGCATCAAGCAGGCGCTCGATCCCGACGGCATCATGAATCCCGGCAAGCTGCTGAAGACCGAGGCATGACCGATTACGCGGCGCCACTGGAAGAGATGCGCTTCGTGCTAGCCGAGATCGCCGGGCTGCCCGATCTGGCCATGCTGCCGGGCCTCGACCATGCTTCCGCCGATGTGACCGACGCCGTGCTGCAGGGCGCGGCACAGCTCGCCGGCGAGGTGCTCGCTCCGCTGAACCGGATCGGCGATCGGGAGCGCAGCATTTACGAGAACGGCGTGGTGCGCACGCCCACCGGCTTCAAGGACGCCTATCGCCGCTATGCCGAGGGCGGCTGGAGCGGGATGAGTGTCGATGCCGTGCATGGCGGCCAGGGGCTGCCCGCCGCGATCGCCACCGCGGTGTTCGAGATGTGGACGAGCGCCAACATGGCCTTCGCGCTCTGTCCGCTTTTGAGCCTCAGCGCCATAGAGCTGCTGACGCAAATCGGCACCGCAGAACAGCGCCGAACCTATTTGCCGAAACTGGTCGCCGGCGAATGGACCGGGACGATGAACCTGACCGAACCGCAGGCCGGCAGCGATCTCGGGGCGCTGCGCAGCCGCGCGGTCCGGGAGGGCGACCGCTACCGCATCACCGGCCAGAAGATCTTCATCACCTATGGCGAGCACGACCTGGCCGAGAACATCATCCATCTCGTGCTTGCCCGCCTGCCGGATGCACCGCCCGGCAGCAAGGGGATCTCGCTTTTCCTGGTGCCTAAATTCCTCATCAAGGAAGACGGCAGTCTCGGCGCGCGCAACGATTTGCGCTGCATCCGGCTCGAAGAGAAGCTCGGCATCCACGCCAGCCCGACCTGCGTCATGTCCTACGGCGAAGACGGTGGCGCGACAGGATATCTCGTGGGAGCCGAGAATCGCGGCCTCGAAGGCATGTTCATCATGATGAACAACGCCCGGCTCCATGTCGGGCTTGAGGGTGTCGCCATCGCCGAGCGCGCCTATCAGCAAGCCCGCGCCTTCGCCCGGGAGCGCGTGCAGGGCAAGCCGGTGACGGCGCGCGACGGCCAAAAGCTGCCGATCCTCCATCATCCCGACGTGCGTCGCATGCTGCTGTCGATGCGCGCGGCGACCGAGGCAGCGCGCGCCCTCGCCTATTACACCGCGGGTGAAACCGATCGCGCGCGGCACCATCCCGATTCGGCGCGGCGCGAAGCGGCGCAGGCCCGCGTCGACCTGCTCACGCCGGTGGTCAAGGCGTGGTGCACCGATATCGGCGTCGAAGTGGCCTCGACCGGCATCCAGGTGCATGGCGGGATGGGCTTCATCGAGGAAACCGGCGCGGCGCAGCATCTGCGCGATGCACGCATCGCGCCCATCTACGAAGGCACCAACGGCATCCAGGCGAACGACCTGGTCGGCCGCAAGCTGGCGCGCGACGGCGGGGCATCCGCGGCAGCGCTGATCGGCGACATGCGCCGGATGCTGCCGCACGCCGATGCCGATGTCGCCGAGCATCTCGCCCAGGGCATCGATGCGCTCGACCGCGCCGGCCGCTATCTGGTCGGGGCTTACGCTACGCATCCCGCCGACGCGCTCGCCGGCGCCGAGCCTTACCTGAAACTGCTGGGCAATGTCGCCGGCGGTTGGCTCCTGGCCCAAAGCGCCGCGGCGGCGCGCCGCCGGCTTGCCGCCGGAGACAGCGACAAGCGTTTCCTCGAGGCCAAGATTGCAACCTGCCGCTTTTTCGCGGCGCACCGGCTGGCGCTGGCGCCGGCGCTGCTGCCGGCGGTCACCGGGGGCGCCACGGTGATGGGATTCGATCTCGAGACGCTTTAGCGAGACGCTTCGAGCGCTAGGCAGCCTTTTCGTTGACGCAGCGCAGCAGCTTCCAATAGCCGAACAGATTGCTCGGCCGGATTTCGCGCACCGACAGGCGGCCGGTCTCGACAAAACGATCCATCTCGAAATCGGCGTGGAAGCCGATCTTGCCCGCGAGCGGCGCCAGCATCTTCTCGAAGCCGCGCACCAGCGGGTGATCGCTCATGAAATGGTTGACGATCACGATCGTGCCGCCCGGCCGGCAGACGCGCCGCATCTCGGCGGCGAAGCGCGCCGGATCGGGCACCACCGAGGCGACATAGAGCGCCAGCACCGCGTCGAAGCTGTTATCGGCGAAGTTCGTCTTCTCGGCGTCCATCACCTGGAGCGCCTTGACCTGCTTCAGGCTTTGGCGTGCGACGCGTTTCTCCGCCTTGGCGAGCATCTCGGCGGAAACGTCGATGCCGGTGACCTCGGAATCGGCGCGGAAGTAAGGCAGCGACAGGCCCGTGCCGACGCCGACCTCGAGAATGCGCTGGCCCGGCTGGCCGTTGGCGATGCGCACCGCCGCCTTGCGGCCGGGATGGAAGATCGGCCCGAAGACAAAATCATACGAGCCCGAAAACAGCCGGTAGGTCCTGACGGTATCCTGCAAATCCATGACACTTCCCTCGCGCGTTCGACCGCGCGGCACTACCCAAGAACTAAATTATCGTAATGGACTCCGCCTCGAAACCCTTGCGGCCCTCGATGACTTCAACCCGGACGCGTTGCCCCGGTTCCAGGGCGTCGACGCCGCTGCGGCGCAGCACGGTGACGTGAACGAAGATGTCCTTGCCGCCGCCCTCGGGGGCAATGAAGCCATAGCCCTTGTCGGGCTCGAACCATTTGACCGCACCCTGCATCGTCTGCGACGGGCCGGCGGGCCGGCCGCCTTCGCGGAAGCCCTCGCGCGACGGCGCGGCGGTGCTGTTGTCGATGTTGAGCACGTTGGTCACCAGCGGTCCCTTGGCGCCGGGCCCGACTTCGCAGGTGATCAAGGCGCCCTCGCGCGCATCGTCATACCCCGCGCGGCGCAGGATGGCCATGGGCAGGAAGGCGTCCGGGCTGCCATCGGATAGCGCGACAAAGCCGAAGCCCTTGGCGGCGTTGAACCATTTAACCTTGGCGTCGACGCGACGGCCGGCCGGCGCCTCGTCGTTGCGGAAGTAATCAGGACGGCGCTCATACATGGTCGTAAACGATTCCCCCCTTAATCAGGCACATCTAAACAACAGTTTAGAATAACCCGAATTCGCCCCCGCCGCCAAGCGCGGCCACGGGGTCTTCTTCCCGCATCTCGAACGGCGATTTAGCCTCGGTAAGCCACCACTTTCTGGGTCTGCTCGCCCAGGCGCGCGATGGTCAGATGCATGCTATCGCCGGGCTTGAGGAACCGGTTGCGTCCCAGGCCGACGCCTGACGGCGTGCCGGTGGCGATCAGGTCGCCCGGCATCAAGGTCAGGAACTGGCTGGTGTAGCTGATGATCGTCGCGCAGTTGAAAATCATGTCCCGCGTGTTGCCCTTCTGCATCACTTCACCGCTGACGGTGCAGACCACATCGAGCGCCTGCGGATCGCCGAGTTCGTCCGGCGTCACCAGCCACGGTCCGGTCGGGCAGAAGGTGTCGCAACTCTTGCCCTTCATCCATTGCGGGCCGCGTTCGAGCTGGAAATTCCGCTCGGACACGTCGTTGACGATGCAGTAGCCGGCGACGTGCTTGAGCGCGTCGGCCTCGCTCACATACTGCGCCTTGGTGCCGATGACGATGCCGAGCTCGATCTCCCAATCGCCCTTGATCGAGTTCTTGGGCAGCACGACGTCGTCATTGGGCCCCGACATGGAGGTGACCGCCTTCATGAACAGCACGGGCTCGGTCGGGATCTTCATCGTCGCTTCGTTGGCATGGTCGCGATAGTTGAGCCCGACGGCGACGATCTTCGGCACGTTGGCAACGCAAGCGCCGAGGCGTGGCTTGCCCGGTACCGCCGGCAGCTTTTCTGGATCGAGCTTCTTCAGCTTATCGAGCGCGGCCGGCGAGAGCTGGTCCGGCGTCAGGTCCTTGATCGTGCCGGAAAGGTCGCGGATTTGTCCCTTGGCGTCGAGCAGGCCGGGTTTTTCCTGACCGGGCTGGCCATAGCGCAGCAATTTCATCAGCGAATTTCCTTTCGGTTGAACCGGCAGCGCGGCGAGTGCGGGAAATAAATTAAGGCCGGCAAACTGCCACAGGACGCCGCCGACTGCAATTCAGCCGCGACGCTCCTCAGCGCTGATCGGCTTGCGCGAGCGCCGTCTTGAGCGCCGCAAGATAGGCGCGGATGCGCGCCGCGTTGACGCCGAAATCGCCGCTCCCCTGGCGCGACAGCGAGCGCACATCGATGCGGCTGTCGTTGCCGTGGCGCGACACCCGGATCGAAACGTCGTCGGTGAAGCCCATCCAGAAGGATTGCTGGCTCGCCTCGACGCGCCGAGCCGATTTGTCGGTGATAACGTCGATCCAGCCGGGCATTGCTTGCGCCGTAGCGAGCGCGATCTGATACGCGCGCTCCGGCGGCAGCGCGGCATCGAGCGGGACGATGTCGGGATAGGCGGCGCGCTGCAGCTTCGCCACCGCCGGGCCGCCATATTCGACAGGCAAGGCGTCCTCCGCGACGCGCGACGGCAGCACCGCCCAGAAGCCGGGCGGATCGACCGTGTCGGTGGTGATGTCGTGGATCGGCGGCAGACGCGCGGCGAGGCGGGTGTAATGCCACGGCACATAGGCGAGCCCGACACCGCCGATAAGCGCCGCGAGCGCGAGCAGCCGGCAGGTCGTGGTCAGCCGCGCGAAGCCGGCCAGGGCCACGAGCGAAACCGCCACCCCGGCAATTGCGAGGTAGGCGGCGTAGCGCAGGATCAGAAAAGAGACCGTGTAATACCACAGGCCGAGTCGCCAGCCGGCGGGCACCAGCGCGAATCCGATCAAGGCCAGCAGCGCCAGACCGAAAGCCCAAATTGCCGCCGTTTCAGCGAAACCGCGCGGTCGATCGACGATCAGGCTTTCCTGATATGCCATGCGCCCTGTCCCGCTTAACGTCCGAACGTATTATACCGACTCCACCATCTCGTGATCGGTTTGGTTTACGCGCCATCTCGACAGGAATAGGATTCGACCCGAAACCAATGTCTCGATGTGACCAGCACAGCCGTCTCGCCTGACATAACGACCGATCGCAGCGATAAATTCCGCCGCCGCGAGGATCGGCGCAATTTGTGGCGCGGCTTGGGCAATTCGCTGTTGCTGCACGCGCTCATCCTGGCGCTGCTCATCGGGCTCTGGCAGGTGCCCGAACCGGTCGAGGTCGCGCTGCCGCCGGTCACCATCAAGCTCGAAGGCAGCGGCGCTTCGGGCTCGCCGGGCGGCAGCGGCGGCAATGCGCGGACGCCGGGCGAGGCGCACAGCGCCGCGACGACGCTTGAATCCAACTCGGCGCAGACGTCACAGCAATCGACGGCCGCCGACGCCGCGCCGACGACCGAAACCACGCCGCCGCTGCAGCAGCCGACGCTCTCGCAGAAAGTCGTTCCCCTCAAGCCGCCGCCCAAGCCGCAGCCGAAGCATGTGCAACGCCAAGCGAGCAAGCCGGCGACGCAAGCGGCCCCGGCGCCGCAGCCGCAACCGCAGCCAGCCGAAACCGCGCTCGCCGGCAATCCGGCGGCCAAGGGCACCGGTATGGAGGGCGTCGGCGGCGCGGGCAACGGCAATTTCGGCGTGAGTCAGGGAGCGGGCGGCGCCAATCGCGGTGCCGGCTCCGGCGACGACTATCTCGACGTGGTGCGACGCCATCTCAGCCGTTACAAGCATTACCCCGACGATGCGGCGAAGAAGAAACAGGAAGGCAGCGTTATCGTCAGCTTCACGCTTGCGCATGATGGCACCGTCACCGGCGCCTGGATCGACCAGAGCTCGGGCAATCCGCTGCTCGACCAGGCAGCCCTCGCGATGTTTCGCGACGGCTCGCCGGTCCCGCCGGTGCCCGAACGTTATTGGAGCAAGACCGGGCCGATCACCATATCGGTCGATTTCAAGCTCGGATTCTTCGAGAAAATCCTGCGCTGACGCGCCGTTCTCCGGCCGTTATGCATCCATTAACGACAAATGTGCTCAAATTCCCGGGCAATTAGGACGCCGGGGAATTCGATGGGCGACCAGACCAACGCATTGACCGACCGTAATCTTGAAGCGGCAACCACGCTCAGCCTCAAGCGCGAGCCGGCCTGCTTCGTCTATCTGTGCGGCAAGGCGGTGTCGCCGCCGCAGCCGATTGACGCCATCAATCTCGACCTCGCCTCGGTGGATTATTTCGGCGGACGCGCCTCGCTGTGGGCGACGCTGGAAATGCGTTCCTCGGCCTCGGAGGAGCGGCCAACCGCCATCATCGGCTTCGACGAGAGTTTCCTCTCCCCCTTCACCCGCGCGCTGATCGAATCCTCCGCCTCGCGCGTGCCCTATCGCATGACCATCACGCGTACCGCCGAGCGGCCGCAACGGCTGGTGGAATACATCACCGGACCGGGCGTGGCGCTGGCCGAGCTGATCCTGACGCCGCAGGACAACGTCGTCACGATCTCGGCGCGCAGCGTCGAGAGCGACGACGAGCAAACGCTGTTCCAGCTGCCGCGCACCGACAGCTTCCTGCGCGCCTTCGCCAAGATGACGTATCAGGCGGATCAGCAGCTGCTTGAAATCTTGTCGCAAAACGAGAAGCTGGCGCAGAAGCGGGCGCGCGACGCCGCTTAGTCGCTTTTTCCCTCGGCCGCATTGAACAGATCGCGCTCGGCGTAACGGATTTTTCCGCCGGGCAGCAACCGCGCGCCCTCGGTGAGCCTCGCCTCGTCGATCCGGCCGGGCGCCAGGATATGCTCGACCTTCTCCCCCGCCGCCAGCAGGTAATCGGCGATGATGCGGCGATGGCACCGCCACCACACCGCCTCGGCGCATAGGATCGCGGTCGGGCGCTCTTGCGCCAGCCCGCGCAGCTCGGCGAAGGCAGGATCGAAGGCAGCCGTTTCGGCATAATCGGCGAAATTGCGGAAACCTTCCTCGCGCCACAGCGTGTTGCGCGACGTCGATTCCGCACGCCCGCGCCGGCCGCCGAGCCCCGGCGCATGGTGATAGCGGATGCCCGCCTCGGCCAGCGCCGGAGCCAGGGTCTCGCGGTTGAAATGCGGATAGCGGCGCGAATGCGGCATCCGGCGCACATCGACGATGCCCGTCACCCCGGCCTCCTTCAGCAGCGCGATGAACGCGTCGAGCGCGCGCGTCGAATGCCCGATGGTGAAGACCGTCACGCGCGGGGTCGCCGCGCGACCTTGCTCCGTCGCGGCGCCTGGCCGGCGACGCGCAGCGGCGCCCGGCTATAGCCATTATTGGAATCGACGATGCGGCGCAGCATGGCCATGAAGGGTGTGCGCTCGATCGGTGGCAAGGGAGCCAGGATCTGCGCCTGAGCCGAATCGACCGCCGGGGCGATGGCGTCGAGCAGCTTTTTTCCCGCCGCCGTCGCATGGAGCAGCTTGGTCCGCCGGTCGACGGCGCCCGCCTTGCGGGTTATCAGCTTCTTGCTTTCTAATTTCTCCACCACCACGGCGATGGTCGAGCGGTCGAAGGCAATCGAATTGGCGAGGCCGGTCTGGTCGATGCCCGGCTGCCGCGCAATCGTGTGAAGGGCCGCGTATTGCACCGGCGTGATGTCGAAGGCGCGGGTTTCCTGCATGAAGACCGCGACGGCGATCTGCTGTAGGCGCCGGATCAGATGGCCGGGCGCGTCGGAAAGCGCGCCGCCGTGCCGCTTGGTTTCGATCCTGTCCATGGCCCCTGGCATAGCACGGCGCGCCGCCGCCGTAAACTTGACAGTATGCTGATAATCAGTATTCAATCGAATTGGCCGCGCCACGCGATCACGACCGGAGGATATGATGGAATTCGGCATGCAATTCTTCCCCTGCGTCGGCCCCGAGCAGAAATCCGGCGCGCAATATTTCGACGAGTGCCTGCGGCTGACCGACTTCGCCGACCGTTACGGCTGGGGCCATGTGCGCACCGTCGAGCATTATTTCCGTCCCTATGGCGGCTACTCCCCGAATCCCATCGTCTTCCTCGCCGCCGCGTCGCAGCGCAGCAAGCAGGCGCGCCTGGTCACCGGCGCCGTGCTGCCGATTTTCAACAACCCGATGAAGCTCGCCGGCGAAATCGCCATGCTCGACGGGATTTCCGGCGGCCGGCTCGAGGTCGGCTTCGCCCGCGCCTTCCTGCCCTATGAATTCGCCAATTTCGGCGTCAGCCTGAACGACAGCCGCGAGCGTTTCGTCGAAGGCATGGAGCAGATCCGCCTGCTGCTCGAGCGGGAAAACGTCACCAGCGAGGGGAAATTCCACAGCTTCAAGAACGTGACCTCCCTGCCGCGTCCGACGCAGAAGCCGCGACCGCCCTTCTGGGTCGCGGCCATCGCCACGCCGGAGAGCTTCGTCAGCGCCGGCAAGGCCGGACATTCGATCATGGGCATTCCCATGGCGGGCGGACAGATGAAGGAGCTGCTCGGGCTTTACCGCGACGCCTGGCGCGCCGCGGGGCATCCCGGCAAGGGGCGCGTCATGCTCGCCTTCCACATGTATTGCGCCGAGAGCCGCGAGCGCGCCTTCGCCGTCGCGCACGATCCGCTCAACCGCTATCTGCGCGCGATCGCCGCCGCCACCGCCGATTGGGGCAATATGAGTTCGAAGGATTATCCCGGCTACGACAAGATTTCCGAGATCCTGTCCAAGGAAACCATCGAGACCCAGGCCAAAAGCGGCGCCGCCTGGATCGGCACCCCGGATGAAATCGCCGCGCAGATCGGCGAGTACCACGAGCGCGTCGGCGGCTTCGAAAGCGCGTCGCTGCAGATCAATTTCAACGACCTGTCTTATGAGCTGGCCGAGGGCTCAATGCGCCTGTTCAGCGAGAAGGTGATGCCGCGCTTCCGCGCCGCTTGAGGAAAAACCCCAGGAAATCCGCCCCCGATCTACTGGTAACTATTTAGAAACTTTTATGCCTTTAGCTGGTTTTTTACCCGAAATCGGCTCAAGGGGGTTTCAATGTCAAATCAGGTTCTATGCGAATCGCGTCGCGGCCGTGCCGCGCGCAGCAAGATGCGGACGCTGTCGCTCGACGAGCAGGTTCAGGACTTCATGGACGCGCGCGGCGGACTCCGGCTTTACGACACCATCTACGCCGAGGCGAGCCACAAGCTCCTGCCCCGCCGCCTGGCCGACCTTAAGACCAAGCGCGCCTGACCCGGCCCGCGCGGCTTAAATCGCCGCGCGCAGTCTGATATACTCGCCGCATAGAAATGCGGCGCGCACTCCTCCCCCTTCTCTGCCTGTTGCTGTCGGCGTCCGCCGCGCCCGCCGCCGAGCGCGTCGACGAGCTGTCGATCGGCGTCAGCCAGTACCCCTCGACGTTCAATCCGCTGACCGACCCGCTGGTGGCGAAGAGCTACGTCCTGGCCATGGTGCGCCGGCCGCTCACCACCTACGATTCCGATTGGAAGCTGGTCTGCATGCTGTGCGAGACCGTGCCGAGCTTCGAGAACGGGCTCGCCCGCAAGCTCGATCTGCCGGGCGGCAAGCACGGCGTGCGGCTGACCTACACGCTCAAGGCCGGCCTCAAATGGGGCGACGGTCAGCCGGTCACCACCGACGACGTGATCTTCTCCTGGCAGGTCGGCCGCAACCCGCAAACCGGGGTCGCCGATGCCGAGATCTTCCGCCGCATGGTCAAGGTCGAGGCGCAGGATGCGCGCCGCTTCACGGTCGATATCGACCGCCTGACCTACGATTACGCCGCGCTCAACGATTTCGAGATCCTGCCCGCGCATATCGAGCGCGCCGCCTTCGCCGATCCGGCGCAATATCGCATCCGCTCGCGCTATGACACGGAACCGACCAACCCCGGCCTCTATGACGGCCCCTATCTCATCACCGAGGTATCGCCCGGCTCGCATATCGTTCTCGAGCGCAACCCGATGTGGGCCGGCGACGCGCCCTTCTTCCGCCGCATCGTGGTCTGGACCGTGGAGAATACCGCGGCGCTCGAAGCCAACCTGCTCGCCGGCGGGCTCGACATGGTGGCGGGCGAGCTCGGCCTGCCGCTGGACGAGGCGCTGGCCTTCGAGAAGCGTCACGGAAGCGAATTCGCCGTGCAGTACAAGCCCGGCCTCACCTTCGAGCATATCGACGTCAATCTCGACGATCCGATCCTGGCCGACCGCCGGGTGCGCCAGGCGCTGCTCTATGGGATCGACCGCGATGCCATCAGCCAACAGCTCTTCGCCGAGCGCGATCCGGTGGCCGACAGCTTCGTGCCGCCGCTTGACTGGATCTACGCCAAGGACGTGCCGCGCTATCCTTACGACCCCGGCAAGGCCAAGGCGCTGCTCGACGCCGCCGGCTGGCATGCCGACGGCAACGCGGTGCGACGCGACGCGGCGGGGCGCCAGCTCGCCGTCGAGCTGGCGACGACCACCGGCAATCGCTCGCGCGAGCTGGTCGAAGAGGTGCTGCAGAGCCAGTGGCGGCAAATCGGGATCGCGGTGCGGCTCAAGAACCAGCCGGCGCGGATTCTGTTCGGCGACACGGTGATGAAGCGCAAATACCAGCTCGCCATGTTCGCCTGGTCCGCCGCACCCGAGGATCTGCCGCGCAACGAGCTCTATTCGACCGAGATCCCCTCGGCCGACAATCATTGGACCGGCCAGAACTATCCCGGCTTCAAGAACGCGGAGGCCGACCGGCTGATGGATGCGATCGAGATCGAGCTCGACCGCGGCAAGCGCGCCGTGCTGTGGCAGCGCCTGCAGGCGCTTTACGCCGAGGAGCTGCCTGCCCTGCCGCTCTATTTCCGCGCCGACGCTTTCGTCCTGCCGCATTGGCTCGAGGGCCTGGTGCCGACCGGGCATGAATACCCCTCGACGCTCTGGGTCGAGCATTGGCGCGCCGTCGGGCGCGACACCCAGGCCCGCGCCCGATGAGCCGCTTCGTCGCCCGGCGCTTTGTCGAGATCGCCATCCTGCTGGCGATCATGTCCTTCGCCATCTACGGGCTGATCGGGCTGATGCCGGGCGACCCGATCGACCTGATGATTTCCGCCAACCCGCATCTGACCGCCGCCGATGCCGTCCGGCTCAAGGCGCTTTACGGCCTCGACCAGCCGCTGCTCGAACGCTATTGGAGCTGGCTCAGGGCGGCGCTGGGCGGGGATTTCGGCTATTCGCGCCTCTACGCCCAGCCGGCATTGGCCGTGCTGCTGCCGCGGCTCGGCAACAGCGCGCTGCTGATGGGCGCCAGCTTCACGCTCACCCTGGCGATCGCCTGGCCGCTCGGCATCCTGGCGGCGCGCAGGCCCGGCTCGGGTTTCGATCACGCCGTCAATCTTCTGAGCTTCGGCGCGATCTCGCTGCCGTCCTTCTGGCTGGCGCTGATGCTGATCCTGATCTTCGCCGTCGGGCTCGGCTGGTTTCCGCCCGGCGGCAGCGCCACCATCGGCGGCGGCGGCTTCGCCGATCGCGCCGGCCATTTGGCGTTGCCGGTGGCGACGCTGACGCTGGTCAATCTCGGCAGCCAGCTCCGCTACATGCGCGCCGCGATGATCGAGACGCTCAGCCAGGACTATATCCGCACCGCCCGCGCCAAGGGCGCCGGCGAGGCGCGCATCCTGACCCGTCACGCGCTGCGCAACGCGCTCATCCCGGTCATTACCGTCGTCGCGCTGTCCTTCGGCTCGCTGTTCTCGGGCGCGCTCATCACCGAAACGATGTTCGCCTATCCCGGTATGGGCAAGCTGATCTACGACAGCATCCTCGGCAACGACTACAACCTCGCGCTGGCCGGATTGCTGCTGGCGACGCTGATGACGCTGCTCGCCAATCTCGCGGCCGATGTCGCCTATGCGGTGGCCGATCCGCGGATCGCCTATACATGAAACCGGCGATGGCGCGTCTACACCGGGCGCTCGGCGACGGCCGCGTCAGATTCGGCGGCGGCGTCCTCGTCGCCATGGCCGTCGCCGTGATCGTGGCACCGCTGGTCGCGAGCGGCCTCGGCGAGAACGGCCTCGCCATCGACCTCTATCACCGCTTCGCCGGCCCGTCGCTGCACCATCCACTCGGCACCGACGAGCTCGGCCGCGACCTGTTGCTCCGCCTGTTGCAGGGCGGCCAAATCTCGCTGCTGGTCGGGCTCACCGCCGCCCTCGCCGCGTCGCTGCTCGGCACCGCGGTCGGGCTCGCCGCCGGCTATTACGGCGGCCGGCTCGACGCCGCGCTGATGCGGCTCACCGACGCGGTCATCGCCCTGCCGCTCCTGCCGCTGCTCGTCGTGCTGGCGGCGATCGATCTGCGCAAGCTCGGCGTCCCCGCCGAGCTCGCCGACAGCCAGGCGGCGAGCCTCTATCGCATCATCGTGCTGGTGGCGCTGGTCGGCTGGACGACGGTGGCGCGGCTGGTGCGCGGCGCCACCCTGTCTCTGGTACGGCGCGATTTCGTGCGCGCGGCCGAAGCGCTGGGCGCCCGCCCGGCACGCATCATGCTCGTCCACATCCTGCCCAATCTGGCGACGCCGATCATCGTCGCGACATCGCTCGCGGTGGGCGAGATCATTCTGCTCGAATCCGTCCTGAGCTTCCTCGGGCTGGGCGTGGCGCCGCCGCTCGCCAGCTGGGGCAACATGCTGACCGGCGCCGAGGAGACCATCGCGCTGGCGCCGCAGCTCGCCTTCTATCCCGGCGCGCTGATCTTTCTCACGGTGATGGCGTGCAATCTGTTCGGCGATGGGCTGCAGCAGGCGCTCGACCCGCGCGGCAGCGCCGGACGGGGCGTCTAGTCCTCGTCCGACTCCACGCCACGCCAGTTATCGACCAGCCGGACGCCGCGCCGCAGCCGCAGCACGACGCGGCGCCGATAATCGGGGTCGGCGACGACGCGATCCATGTCGATCGCGTCCAATTCATCTTCGATATCAGCGGCTTGCGGAGCGAGAAGCCCGGTCATGAAAAGCTGGCGGTTGAGCGGTGTTGGGGGACGGGATAGGGAGCATGGAACCCGATCCGTGCGCGGTGCCAGCCCGATATTTTTTTCTTCGTCACAATCGGTGGATAACTCTGTCGATAAATCCGCGGACAGATTTAAGACGGACCGGGATATCCGTTTGCTGTCGCGCGGTTGGTGGGAAGGCTGCGACGGAATGCCGCAGACGCGTATCCGGCAGCGTTCATGCCCGTTTGACGCACTCCAGCCCCGGACGGATAGTAGCCGCCCCGCTTTCACTTCCGCATAAGGGCATCCGCATGCAGCGAGGCAATTCCGCCGCCAGCCGCGACATCGCCTTCCATCTTCATCCCTACTCGAACCACCGCCGCCTCGAGCGCGAAGGCGAGCTCATGGTGACGAAGGGCAAGGGCGTGCGCGTCTGGGACGAAGCCGGCAAGGAATACCTCGAGGGCTGCGCCGGGCTGTGGTGCACGTCGCTCGGCTTCGGCGAGGAGCGGCTGATCGAAGCCGCCGCCGCGCAGATGCGCAAGCTCTCCTACTATCACTCCTTCCATCACAAATCGCATGAAGCGGTGGCGGAGCTGGCCGAGCGCCTCGTCGGCATGATGCCGGTGAAGATGGCCAAGGCGTTCTTCAACAACTCCGGCTCCGAGGCCAACGACACCGCGGTCAAGATCGTCTGGTACTTCAACAATGCGCGCGGCCGCCCGCGCAAGAAGAAGATCATCGCCCGCCTCAAGAGCTATCACGGCGTCACGGTGGCGTCGGCGAGCCTGTCGGGCCTGGTGAACAACCACCGGTCCTTCGACCTGCCGATCGCCAATATCCGCCACGCCGATTGCCCGCATCACTGGCGCTATGCCCATCCCGGCGAGAGCGAAGAGGATTTTTCCACCCGGCTCGCGGAGAACCTCGACCTGATGATCCAGCGCGAGGATCCGGACACCGTCGCCGCCTTCATCGCCGAGCCGGTGATGGGCGCGGGCGGCGTCATCACGCCGCCGGCCACCTATTTCGAGAAAATCCAGCAGGTGCTGAAGAAATACGACGTGCTGCTGATCGCCGACGAGGTGATCACGGGCTTCGGGCGTACCGGCAAGATGTTCGCCACCGAGACCTACGGCCTCAAGCCCGACATCATCACCGTGGCCAAGGCGCTGTCCTCGGCCTATCTGCCGATCTCGGCGACGGTGGTTTCCGACGCGGTCTATCAGGCGCTCGCCGACGAGAGCGACAAGATCGGCGTCTTCGCGCATGGCTACACCTATTCCGGCCATCCGGTGTGCTGCGCCGTGGCGCTCGAAACGCTCAAAATCTACGAGGAGCGCGACATAATCGGCCATGTCCGCAAGGTGGCGCCGCGCCTGCAAAACGGCCTGCGCGAGCGCTTCGCCGGACATCCACTGGTCGGCGAGGTGCGCGGCGTCGGGCTGGTGGCCGCCATCGAGCTCGTCCGCGACAAGGCGAGCAAGGCGTCGTTCGATCCCCAGCTCGGCGTCGGCAACATGCTGACCGCCGACATCAACAAGCACGGCCTCATCCTGCGCCAGATCGGCGATGCCCAGGCCTTCTCGCCGCCCCTGGTCATCACCGAGGCCGAGATCGACGAGATGCTCGACCGGTTCGGCAAGGCGCTGGACGACACCGCGGCGCGCCTCGCGGCGCGACAACCGGCGTCATTGCGCGCCTGACGCGGGAGCCTTAAGGGGCTATAATCGTTTGGTATTCGGCGAAGGGACTGCCAGCGGCGATGGATTTCCAAGGCTTCTTCAAGAACCGGCTCGACGCGCTCAAGGCCGAGGGCCGCTACCGCGTCTTCACCCATCTGGAGCGCCGCGCCGGCGCCTTTCCGCGCGCCCTGGATCACGGCCGTGGCGCCGAGATCACCGTCTGGTGCTCGAACGACTATCTCGGCATGGGCCAGCACCCCGACGTGCTCGCCGCGATGCGCGACGCGCTCGACAAGAGCGGCGCCGGCGCCGGCGGCACGCGCAACATCTCCGGTACCAACCACCATCATGTCGCGCTCGAGCGCGCGCTCGCCGAGCTCCACGGCAAGGACGCCGCGCTCGTCTTCACCTCGGGCTATGTCGCGAACGAGACCGCGCTGTCGACGCTGGGCGCGCAGCTGCCCGGCTGCATCATCTTCTCCGACGCGCTCAACCACGCCTCGATGATCGAGGGCATCCGCCACAGCCGCGCGGAAAAACGCATCTTCAAGCACAACGATCCCGCCGATCTCGACCGGCTGCTCGAGGAAGCCGATCCGGCCCGGCCGAAGCTGGTGTGCTTCGAATCGGTCTATTCGATGGACGGCGACATCGCGCCGATCAGCGAGCTTTGCGAGGTCGCAAAGCGGTACGGCGCGTTCACCTATCTCGACGAGGTGCATGCCGTCGGCCTTTATGGCGCGACCGGCGCCGGCATCGCCGAGCGCGACGGCGTCATGCACCGCGTCGATCTGATCCAGGGCACCCTGGCCAAGGCGTTCGGCCTGATGGGCGGCTATGTCGCGGGCTCCGGCGCGCTGATCGATTTCCTGCGCAGCTACGCCCCGGGCTTCATCTTCACCACCTCGCTGCCGCCGGCGCTCGCGGCCGGCGCGGTCGCCAGCATCCGCCACGTCAAGGGCGCGAGCGACCTGCGCCGGCGCCTGCAGGAGCGCGCGGCGCTGCTGAAGCGGCGCCTCGCCGAGGCCAAGCTGCCGGTGATGGATTCGGCGAGCCATATCGTGCCGGTGCTCGTCGGCGACGCAAGGCTGTGCAAGGACGCCTCCGACGAGCTGCTCGAGCGCCACCGCATCTATGTCCAGCCGATCAACTTCCCGACCGTGCCGACCGGCGGCGAGCGCCTGCGCTTCACGCCGACGCCGCTGCACAGCGACGATGACATCGAGCGGCTGGTTCGGGCGCTGTCCGACGTCTGGTCGCGCCTGCCGATCCGCCGCGTCGCCTAGGGCCCCTCGGGCCTATCTTGAATCCGAAATCCGCTTAGTAAATGTGCTGGCCGCCGGTGACGAAAATCTCGGTGCCGGTGAGGTACGACGATTCCGGCGAGCATAGATAGAAGATCGCCGAGGCCACGTCCTCGGGCGCGCCCAGCCGGTGCAGCGGGATGCGCGGGATGAGCGACGCCGTCTGCGGCGACAGCATCGCGGTGTTGATCTCGCCCGGCGCCACCGCGTTGACGCGCACACCCAACTCGGCGAACTCCGCCGCCATCTCGCGCGTCAGCGCCGAGAGCGCCGCCTTCGACGTGGCATAGGCCGAGCCGGCGAAGGGATGCACCGTGTGCCCGGCGATCGAGGTCACGTTGACGATCGCGCCCTTGCCGCGCGCCAGCATGTCCTTGAAGCCCCGCGCCAGGGTCAGCGGGGTGAAGAAATTGAGCTGGAACACCGGCCGCCAGTCGCCGAGATCGCCGTTGAGGCAGCCGAGGCGCTCCTGATCCGGCGATTTGGGCGACACGCCGGCGTTGTTGACCAGCGCGTCGAGCGGCTCGTCGCCCAGCGCCTCGCGCACCGCGCCGATGAAGCCCTCGACCGCCTGCGGCTGCGACAGATCGGCGGTGACGTGGTGCGTCCAGTTGGGATCGCGCTTGCACTCGGCCGGCACCGCCTCGCGCGACGAGGTCAGCACGCGCCAGCCGGAATCGCTGAACCGCTTGACCGTGGCGTGGCCGATGCCGCGGCTCGCGCCGGTCAGCAGGATGGTCTTGCGCCGTTCGCCCATGCGCGAAGCTTAAGGCCGCAGCACCGCGAAGGAAAGCGCCGGCGCGCCGCCGTCAATGCGCGGGATAGGCCGTATGCGGCTCGTTGATGCCGGACGGATCCTGGTGAATGATCACCTCGGCGCGCGGATAGGCTTCGAGAATCTTGGCCTCGACCGCGTCGGCGATATGATGCGCCTCGGTCAGGGTGATGCCGCCGTCCATTTCGATGTGGATCTGGATGAAGGAGATCGGGCCGGCGGCGCGCGTCTTGAGGTCGTGCACGGCCGTGACGCGCGGATTGGCGAGCACGATGGCGCGGATGCGCGCGCGCTCCGCGTCGGGCAGCTCCTGGTCCATCAGATGGACGATCGCCTTCATGGCGACGCGCCAGGCGCCGTAGATGATCCACAGCGCGATCGCGCCGCCGAACAGCGCGTCGATGATCGGATAGCCGAACGAAGCGGTGAGCAGCAGCGACGCGATCACCGCTAGGTTGAGCACCAGATCGGCGCGGTAATGGAAGGCGTCGACGCCGATCAGCAGGGAGCCGGTGTGGCGCACGACATGGCGCTGATACAGCAGCAGCACTCCGGTCACGACGACGGCGAAACCCATCACCGCCAGGCCCGCATTGGTATTGGTGATCATCACCGGCCGGATCAAATGCTGGATCGCCTGCACCAGCAGCAGCACGGCGGAGCCGGCGATGAAGGCGGCCTGGCCGAGGCTCGCCAGCGGCTCGGCCTTGCCGTGGCCGAAGCGGTGCTCACGATCGGGCGGCACCAGCGCCTGGCGCACCGCGATCAGATTGACCAGCGACGCGGCGCCGTCGAGCAGCGAGTCGATCAGGCTCGACAGCAGGCTGACGGAATTGGTCTCGATCCAGGCGCCGAGCTTGACCGCGACCAGCAGGCCGGCGACGCCAAGCGAGGCGTAGGTCGCGCGCCGCATCAGCAGTCCGACACGCGCCATCGATTCCTGTGCGGGTACGATGTCACTCATGGGAAGAGCTGCTCGGTGCGCCAGCCGGCGCCGTCGCGGCTATACAGCACGCGGTCGTGCAGCCGATGCGGCTTATGCTCCCAGAACTCGAAGCGCTCGGGCGTCAGCCGCCAGCCCGACCAATAGGGCGGCCGCGGCACCGCCGCCGGATATTTCTCCGCCGCCTTGCGGAACAGCGCCTCCAGCGCGTCCCGGCTTTCGACGGTCTGCGACTGCAGCGAGGTCCAGGCGGCGAGCTGGCTCTCGCGCGGCCGCGACGCGAAATAGACATCGGCCTCGGCGTCCGACACCGGCGCCACATTGCCGTCGATCCGCACCTGCCGGGCCAACGACTTCCAGTGGAACAGCAGCGCCGCCCGCGGATTGTCCCGCAGCTCCTTCGATTTTCGGCTTTCCATGTTGGTGTAGAAGACGAAGCCGCGCTCATCCGCCGTTTTGAGCAGCACCATCCGCGCCGAGGGCTGGCCGTCGGCCGTCGCCGTCGCCAAGGTCATCGCCTCGGCCTCCGACGGCTCCTGCGCCTTCGCCAGCGCGAACAGGCGGGCGAATTCCTCGAACGGCTTGTGATAGGGGATGTTCAATTGCGCTCCGCGCGAAATCCGAAGATACGATGCGCATAAAATAATGCCGCCGTCGATTTTTACCAGCCGCGAAGTCCGGGCCAACGCGCAAAAAAGAAGGCCCGGGTCGTTGCCCGGGCCTTCTTCCTCTCGCGCTTTCCGCGGGGGCCGCGGACTTGGCCTATGGAATGACGATCTCGACGCGGCGGTTCTGCGGCTCGCGCACGCTATCCGGCGTCGGCACGCGCAGATTGGATTCGCCGCGCGCGCTGACGGCGATCTCGCCGTCCGGGACGCCGAGCTGCATCAGGTATTCGCGCACCGACAAGGCGCGCCGGCGCGACAGTTCAAGATTGTAGCCCTGGCCGCCGGCGGTATCGGTGTAGCCGGTCAGCGCGATGCGGGTCGCACCGTGCTGCTGGAAGTCGGCGGCAGCCCGCTGCACGACGCTGCGCGCCTCGGGCGTCAGGGCCGCGCGATTGAAGTCGAAGAACACGGTATAGACGGCCGGCTGTTGCGGCGGCGGCACGAACGCGACGACGGGCGCCGGCGGCGGAGCGGGCTGCGGCTGAAGCTGGGGCTGGTAGACGACCGGCGCCGGCTGCACCGGCGGCGGCGGCCCTTCCGGCGCGCCGAAATACCAGGTCAAGCTCGCGAGCACGTTGTGGCTCTCGTTCTTGACGCCGACCCGGCCGCCCGGGAACGAGAAGGACGGATCGACGCTGGCGAAATAGCGGTATTGCAGGCCGAGCGCCAGGTTCGGGATGATGAAATAATTGACGCCGACCATCGGCTGATAGGCGAATTCCAGGTCGGAGCTGTTGCTCAGCAGCGCGCCGTTGCGGGTCACGTTGTTGAGGCTGACCGAGGTGGCGCCGACGCCGAGGCCGATATACGGCACGAAGGGCGTACCGGTGCGGAAATCCCAGAAGGCGTTCAGCATGCCGGAAATATTACGCATCGAGCCGCTGGCGCTGGTGCTGTTGGCATTGTTCAGGCTGACCGACTTGATGCCGGCATTGGCCAAATCGAGGCCGAGCTCGAGGCGAAGCTGGTCGGTTTTCCAGCCGAGCGCGCCGCCGAACAGATACCCCTCGTCCTGGCGCGAGGTGTAGATGATTCCGGTCGTGGTGCGGCCGGTCGCGTCGTTCATGTGGTCCCAGCCGCCTTCGCCGCGGAGATAAAGACCGTCGGGACCGGTGCCGGGCGATCCGAAGACCTGCGCCGATGCCGGCGCGGCGGCGAACACGGCCAGAGCGAGGCCCCAGCGGCAAGCGCGAGCGAACTTCATCACCAACCCTCCTCGCCAACGTCTTTTCAAAGACAATTAGGAAGGATTGTTACCGGTTAATCTTGGTCACAGCAAGTTGTTAGTTAAATCTTCAATGTAAAATCACTCGAATATTATGGAAAGACTTGGCGTATGCCTGTAAATATTTGAGGAAAGCATAATATTTGCTGTCAAACTTCAGTGGGGAACGTCAAGCCAGGCGACAGGCGCAGCGGCGCTCATTCCGGGGTTTCGAGCGCATGGCAGGCGGCGGGCAGCGGCGGCGGCGCATGCGGCAGCGGCGGCGGCGCCTTAGGCTTGGCCAGCTCGACCGCCCACCATTCGAAGACCGCGGCGTCGCAGCCCTCGCCCGGGGGCACCGGCGGCTGCTGGCGGCAATCGGGCGAGCCGGGCGGGCATACGAGCCGCACATGGAAATGATCGTCATGGCCATACCAGGGCCGCAGCCGCCGCAGCCAGGACCTGTCGCCCGTGCCGGCGCCGAATTCGCCCCGGCACAACGCGCGCTTGATCAGGGGATGGACGAAGATCCGGTCGACTTGCGGGTCGGTCGCGGCCAGGCGCAGCAGGCGAACCTGCCTTTCCCCAAAGCGGGTGGGATCGACGGCGCTCCGATCCGCCAGGAGCATCGAGGGCAGATCAACATTCTCGCGCGCCAGGGGCGGCAGCGCGGGCTTGGGGTCGAGCGTGAACCACACATCAACGTCGACGCCGTTCTGGTGCGCGGCGTGGCTGTCAGGCATCGGGCCGCCGCGCGGCTGCGCCATGTCGCCGACATAGAAGACCGGCATGCTGGCCGCTCGCGCGCTGCGGCCGAGCCGCTCGATGAAGCGAACAGTCTCGGGATGGCCGAAGAAGCGATGCCGGCTGACGCGCACGACTTGATAGCCCGGCCCATCCAGGGGCAGCGCCGCGGCGCCGGCGAGGCAGCCATTTGCCGGACTGCCGATGACATGCGCCGGCGGCGGCGTCGGGCTGGTGACGTCGCTCCAAAAAGACGCGCTTGCCGCACCCGGCGCCAGCGCGGCCAGCATCAGCGTCCCGGCCAACGCGCTTCGGCGCATCCGCCCTCCCTTCCCGCCTTCCGGCGAACCGCCTAGTCTTGGCATTGCGCACCGGGCAAAGGAAGATTCATGGCGGAGATCCTGATCGTCACCGGCGGCGGTCGCGGCATCGGCGCGGTGGTGGCGGAAAAAGCGGCGCGGCGCGGCTACGCCGTCGCCGTCAATTACCAATCCAACCGGGCGCGTGCCGACCAGGTCGTGGCGTCGATCGTGCAGGCCGGCGGCACGGCGGTGGCGATCGGTGCCGATGTCGCGCGGGAAAGCGACGTCGAGCGGCTGTTCCGCGACACCGACAAATCGCTCGGCCGCGTCACCGCGCTGGTCAATTGCGCCGGGCAGCTCGGGCCGATCGGGCGGCTCGATAGCGTTCCTGCCCAAGGACTCGCCGAATTGCTGGCCGTCAATATCGCCGGCACCATGCTGTGCTGCCGCGAAGCGGTGAAGCGCATGTCGACGAAACACGGCGGCGCCGGCGGCGCCATCGTCACGCTTTCCTCGACGGCGGCATTGCTCGGCGGCGGCGGCGAGGCCATCCCCTACGCCGCCACCAAGAGCGCGATCGAAACGCTGACCGTCGGGCTCGCGCGCGAGGTCGCGCTCGAAGGCATCCGCGTCAATTGCGTACGCCCCGGCATGATCGACACCGAAATGCAGCCGCCGGGGCGGCTCGACCGCGCGCGGCCGGCGCTGCCGATGCAGCGCCCCGGCACGGCGGTGGAAGTCGCCGATGCGATCCTGTGGCTGATGTCGCCGGAGGCGTCCTACGTCGCGGGCACGGTGCTGGCGGTTTCGGGCGCGCGCTGAGCCGGAGGATCGATCAGTCGGCTAGGCCGGGCTTGCCCGACAAGCGATGCGATTCACGCCAGAAGCGCGCAACCATGACGCCCATGATCCCGACCATCGCGACCAGGACGGCGACGCAGCCGGGCCAGCCGAACCGGTTCCAGGCATAGCCGGGCAGGACGGCGCCGACGCTGCCGCCCAGGTAATAGAACGTGACGTAAAGACCGACGGCGGAGGAGCGCGCCCGCTCCGCCGAGACCGCGACATAGGCCGTCGATGCCGCCTGGCAGAAGAAGCCGCAGCCCGCGGCCAGCGCCAGGCCGGCGACGATGAGGGCAAGATTGCTCGACAGAGTCACCAGCAATCCCGCCGCCCAGAACACCATGCCGATCAGCACCAGCGCGCGCCGGCCGATGCGGCGCACGAAGAAACCTGTCGCCGGCGTGGTGACGACGCCGATCAGCCAGACGACGAAAATGGTGCCGATCGCGGCGGCCGACAGGCCAAAGGGCGGCCCGGCGAGATAGAAGGCGATGTAGTTGAACGTGCCGACGAAGGAGAACAGCACGCCGAAGCCGACGGCGAAGATCGCGGTGAGGCGCGGATTGAGCAGATGGTCGCGCATGTGGCGCAGCGACGGCAGGATGCCGCCGCTCGGCACGAACCGCGTCTCGCGCGGCAGCAGGGCGGTGAAGCCGATGGCGGCAATCAGCGAGAGCACGGCGAGGCCGATAAAGGCGCCGCGCAGGCCGAACTGCGCCGCCAGCAGGCCCGACATGAAGCGGCCGAAGAAGCCGCCGAAGCAGCACGCCGAGGTGTAGATGCCGGCCATCGTCGTCGCTTGGTCCATCGGCAGCTCGTCGCCGATATAGGCGACAGTCACGACGAAAATCGGCGGCAGCAAAAGACCTTGGACGAAGCGCCAGAACACCATGGCGCCCAAGCTGTCTGAGAATGCCACCATCAGCGTCGGGACGATGAGCGCGAACATCGCCGTGGCGATGACCCGCTTGCGGCCGAGATGATCGGCGACGACGCCGGTGAAGGGGGCGATCAGCGCCACCGCCAGGGTCGTGGCGCTGATCATGTGGCCGGCCGACACGGCGTCCGCGCCGAACCGGTCGCGGATCATCGGCAGAAGGGGCTGTGGCGCGTAGAGATTGAGGAAGCTGCAAAAGCCGGCAAGGCCAATGGCGGTTGGCCGGGCAAAACGGTGCATGACGGCATCCTAGCCCCGCGAGGGCGGGCTTTTCATCCCCCGCTCCTTGGCGTAGAAACCGCGCGTGGGCAAACAGAAAAGCCAGAGCTACCGCGACGCCGGAGTCGACATCGACGCGGGCGACGCCCTCGTGGAGGCCTTGAAGCCCTTGGCCAAGGCGACCGCGCGCAAGGGCACGACGGCGGGGCTGGGCGGCTTCGGCGCGCTGTTCGACCTCAGGGCGGCGGGCTATCGCGATCCGATCCTGGTCGCCACCACCGACGGCGTCGGCACCAAGCTCAAGATCGCCATCGAGACCGGCCGGCACGAACACATCGGGATCGATCTCGTCGCCATGTGCGTCAACGATCTCGTCGTGCAAGGCGCCGAGCCGCTGTTCTTCCTCGACTATTTCGCCACCGGTAAGCTCGACGTGGCGGCGGCGCGCATCATCCTCAAGGGCGTCGCCGAGGCCTGCGGCACCGTCGGCTGCGCGCTGATCGGCGGCGAGACGGCGGAGATGCCCGGCCTCTACGCCAAGGGCGATTACGACCTGGCCGGCTTCGCGGTCGGCGCCGCCGAGCGCGGCCAGATTCTCGACGGGCGCAACGTCGCGGTCGGCGATGTCGTGCTCGGCCTGGAAGCAAGCGGCCTCCATTCCAACGGCTTCACGCTGGTCCGCCGTGTCGTCGCCGAGGCCGGCCTCTCCTATGCCGCGCCGGCGCCTTTCGCCAAGGAGATGACCCTCGGCGAGGCGCTGCTGGTGCCGACACGGCTCTACGTCAAAAGCTGCCTCGGCGCGCTCAAGACCGGCGCGGTGAAGGCCTACGCCCATATCACCGGCGGCGGATTGATCGAGAACATCCCGCGCGTTTTGCCGGATGGCTGCGCCGCCGAGATCGATGCCACGCGCTGGCCGCTACCGCCCGTCTTCCGCTGGCTTGCCGAGACCGCCGGAATCGCGCCGGCGGAGATGGCGCGCACCTTCAATTGCGGCATCGGCATGGTCGCGGTGGTCGCATCCGACCAAGCCGATTTCGTCGCCCGGGCACTGACCGCCGCGGGCGAGCGGGTTCATTCGATCGGCCGCATCGCCGCCCATCCGGGTGAGCCGGTGACGCTGCTGCGCAACATGGAGAGCGCGTGGCCCGGCTGAAGGTCGGCGTGCTGATCTCCGGCCGCGGCTCCAACCTGCAGGCGCTGATCGACGCCTGCGCGGCGCCGCGCTTTCCCGCCGAGATCGCCTTGGTGATCGCCAACCGCGCCGACGCCGCCGGGCTGGCGCGCGCCGCGGCGGCGAAAATCCCGGCCAAGGTCTTCGCCCATGGCGATTTCGCCAAGCGCGACGAATTCGACGCGGTGCTCGAAGCGACACTGACCGAAGCCGGATGCGGCCTCGTCTGCCTTGCCGGCTTCATGCGCATCCTCGGGAGTGCCTTCGTGCGGCGCTGGCGCGACAAGCTGATCAACATTCACCCGTCGCTGCTGCCGGCCTTCCCCGGCCTTGACACGCATGCGCGCGTGATCGCCGCCGGCGTCCGCTTCACCGGCTGCACCGTGCATTTCGTGCGCGAGGGCGTCGATGACGGGCCAATCATCGTGCAGGCCGCCGTGCCCGTGCAGACCGGCGACGATGCCGACACGCTCGCGGCGCGCGTGCTCGAAGCGGAGCATCGCGCCTATCCGCTGGCGCTACGCCTTATCGCCGAAGGCCGTGTCCGCGTCGAAAGCGAGCGCGTCATCATCGAGGGCCACAAGGCGCCGCACGGCATCGTCGTCAATCCGGCGGATTGACCGTGACGACCGGACTCAAGATCGCGCTGGCGGCGGGTTTTTGGCTGTCCGTGGCCCTGCTGCAGGCGTTGAACTGGCAGGGACAATGGAAGGCGTTGATCCTGCTGGTTCTGCTCGGCGGCGCGGCGGCGTTATTCGCGGCGCGCCGCGGCGACGCGCAGCGGATTCCGCCGCGCTGGCTCGCCGCCTTGGCGTTGGTGTTGCTCGTCGCGCAACTCGCTTATTTGGGAACGCGCCTCGGCCATCCGCGGCTGATCGACATGGCGACGACGACGCTCGCCGCCGGCGATACGATCGCGGCCGGCGGGAATCCCTACACTCAACCGATCGATGGCGAAGCGGGCGGCCTCGGTGCCGTACCGGGGTTTCGGGGCTACAAATACCTGCCGGTCATGGCGGCGGTCTATTGGCCGCTTGGCCACGCGTTCGGCGAGCGCGGCGTGCCGGTCACCAATCTGGTGCTGGAATTCGCCGTGGTCGCCCTGCTGTGGCGGCTGGGCGGCACGACAGGCGCCCTGGCGGCGGCGCTCTATCTTTCGCTGCCCATTGTCGCGCAGCAGCTCTTCGCCAAGGGCAGCACGGATCTGGCCGCGGTGGTGCCGCTGCTGCTTGGATTGCTGCTGGTGAATCGCAATGGCTTTGCCGCCGGATTGTGTGTCGGCCTGTCGATCGCGGCGAAGCTCTTCCCCGGCGCGCTGTTCCTGCCGGTGCTGCTGCCGGAAGGCGGCGCGGCACGGCGGCGCTACGCGCTGGGCGTCGCCATCGGCCTGCTGCCGATCCTACCCTTTGCCGTCGCGGCACCCCGCGCGCTGCTGGACAATATCGTCCTGTTCAACGCCATCCGTCCGCCGGACAGCACGAGCTGGCTGTTCTTTGCGCCGCCGTTGGCCGCGACGGCGGCGCGCGCGGCGCTGGCGGGGCTTTTCCTTGCCGCGGCAATTCTCGCGTGGCGCCGGCCGCTCGAACTGCCGGCGCGGGCGGCACTCGGCGCGCTACTCATCATCGCCGCGCTCCTCGCCGGACCGGCGGCGCACCACAATTACATGCTGTGGTGGCTGCCCTTTTTTGCGCTGGCGCTGGCGGCGTTTCTCGAACGCCGCGTCGGAGGCTTGCCAAAACCGTTTCCGGCGCTATAGCTTTGCGCCGAACGCCTCGGAGATCTTGACATGACCGTCGACCACAATATCCAACCTCATCGCGACACTTGGCTGGGCTTCGCCCGCCTGATGCGCTGGACGGTCGGTAGCATCGTCCTGCTGCTGCTGCTGATGGCCTACTTTTTGGTCTAAGCCGCTCTTTAAGGGCAGAGTTCGGTCCCAGCGAAGAAAAAGGCGATCTCGCCCTTCGCGTTCTCCGCCGAATCCGAGCCATGCACCGAATTGGCCTCGATCGATTCCGCGAAATCCTTGCGGATGGTGCCGGAAGCCGCATTCTTTGGATCGGTGGCCCCCATGACATCGCGGTTGGCCGCGACGGCGTTCTCGCCCTCCAACACCTGAACGATCACCGGCCCGGAGACCATGAACTTGACGAGATCCTTGAAGAACGGTCGCTCCTTATGGACGCCGTAGAACGCCTCGGCCTGCGCTTGGGAGAGCTGCAGACGCTTCTGGGCAACGATCCGCAGGCCCTTCTCCTCGAAGCGCGCATTGATCTTGCCTGTGAGGTTGCGTCGCGTCGCGTCGGGCTTGATGATCGACAGAGTGCGTTCCTTGGCCATGATGCGGTTTCTCCCGGGGTGGCGCAAAAGTTGCGGGGTTATAACGGCGGACGCCGCCGCCTTCAACCGGCGTCGCGCTTTTCCCAGCCTTTTTCGGTCTGCTCCCAATAGGCGAGCGTATGGCCGGCCGCCTTGGCGCTACGCCAGCGCTCGCGGGCGGCAGCAACCGCCGCCTCGTCATTGCCGTCGAAGACATCGAGTACGCGGCGATAGCCATCGAGCTTTTCCGAGCGCGCGCCGTCGACCAGCAGCAGCATGGTGGCGCCGTTCGGATTCTCCTCCTCGGTGGTGAGCCAGATCGGCTGTTGCGCGGCGTTGCCGTCCTTGGCCGCGCCATGCGGCAGGAAGGCGGCGTCGTTGTAGGTCCACAGCAGACCGTTCAGCTGCTCGACGCGCTCCGCCGAGCCGGCCATCAGCACGACACGATAGCCGCCGGCATGCGCCTTTTCCAAAAGCTGCGGCAGCGCGCGCTCGAGCGGCGTCGATTGCAGATGATAGAAGCCGATCTCGCTCACTTCGCCCCGTCGGTCTCGTAATTCGCGGCGACGAAGCGGTCGAGCAGGCGTACGCCGAAGGCGGTGGCGCCCTTCGGAATGGTCGGCTTGTCCTTCGACGACCAAGTCGTGCCGGCGATGTCGAGATGTGCCCATGGCAGCTTGTTGACGAAGCGCTCGATGAAGGCGGCGGCGGTGATGCTGCCCGCGTCGCGGCCGCCGCTGATGTTCTTCACGTCGGCGGCGTCGCTATCCATCATCTTGTTGTAGGCATCGCCCAAGGGCATGCGCCACAACTTCTCGCCGGTTTCCTTGCCGGCGGCGAGGAGACGCTCCGCCAGCGCGTCGTCGTTGCTGAACAGTCCCGCATGCTCGTTGCCGAGCGCGATGATGATGGCGCCGGTCAAGGTCGCCAGATCGACCATCAGGCGCGGCTTGAAGCGATCTTGGCAGTACCAGAGGGCGTCGGCGAGGACGAGCCGGCCCTCGGCGTCCGTGTTGAGTACCTCGATGGTCTGGCCGGACATAGATTTGACGATGTCGCCCGGGCGCTGCGCATTATCCCCCGGCATGTTCTCCACCAAGCCGCCGATGCCCACGACGTTGACCTTCGCCTTGCGGCCGGCCAACGCCGCCATCAAGCCGATGACGACGCCGGCCCCGCCCATGTCCCATTTCATGTCTTCCATGCCGGCGGCCGGCTTGATCGAGATGCCGCCGGTGTCGAAGGTCACGCCCTTGCCGACGAAGGCGAGCGGCGGATCGTTGCGCTTGGGCGAGCCTTTCCACTGCATGACGAGGAGCCGTGGCGGCCGGGCGCTGCCCTGTCCCACGCCGAGCAATGCGCCCATGCCGAGCTGCGCCATCTTCTTCTCGTCGAGAACCTCGACCGTGACGCCGAGCTTGGTGAGCGCGCGGGCGCGCTCGGCAAGACTCTCGGGGTAGATCACATTGGCGGGTTCGGAAACCAGATCGCGCGTCAAGAAGACGCCGTCGGCGATCTTATCGAGCGGCTGAAAGCCGCGGCGTGCCGCGTTCGGCTCCTTGACGAGAATGTCGAGCTGCCGCAGCGAGGGCTTCTGCTCGGGCTTCTCCTTGGTGCGGTATTTATCGAAGCGGTAGCTGCGCAGCCGCGCGCCGAAGGCAAGTTCGGCGGCGATATGCGCCTCGTGCGCCTCGGCGTCGACGACGATGGCCGCCTCGCGCTCGCCGACCGCGTTGAGCTGGGCGGCGATGATGCCACCGCAGTTCCGCGCCTGCGAGCGATCCGAACCATCGCCCTTGCCGATGCCGATCAACAGTACCCGCGCGACGCCCAGCTTGGCAGGCGCCAGCACCATCAGGGTCTCTTCGCCCTTGCCCTTGAAGCGCGAGGCATCCATGGCCCGGGTGAGCGCGCGACCGCTTTTCTTGTCGAGCTGCGTACCGGTGCGCGTGAGCTTCCGCCCCTCGAAGACGGGAAGGACGAGGGTTCCGGTCCTCGGCAGACGCGGCGGTACGAAGCCGATTTTCATCTCGTGTTCCTTGTTTGCGCGGGCCGCGCGGTAGAGAAAATCACCTTCGGCGCCATTTTGCTAGAGGCAGAGCGGCGCAGGCGCGATGACCTGCGACCAATGGCCATGCGCCGGCGGATAGCGCCAATGTGCCGTCACCTGCCAGCCGCTATCGCCGTGCGCCAGCAATGCCCCCTCGCCAGCCGGCGCATCCGGCAATCCCGTCGGCGCGCAGGATAAAACCGCCCAGCGATAGCCGGCTTTCCCCAGCCGGTCGAGCGTATCGGTCGCCAGGCCCGGCTCGTAGCCAAGCGTCAAATCGTTGCGCCGCGGCGGCATCACCCGCAGCAGCGTTTCGAGCGCTGCGCCGAGGCTCTGATTGTCGCCTGGCAGAATCAGCGCCACGCGGTCGCGATCGCCGATGCGTTCGGCGATTTGGCGTGCGAGATAAGCGGCGCGGATTTCCGGCGCCTCAAGATCGAAGCGCAGGAAGGCGATGAAGATCAGCGGACAGGCGAGCACGAGGGCGATGGCTACCGCCGGCAACCGCCTGCGCCATTGCCGCGGCAGCCGGGCGAGACGCAAGGCGACGTGGTCGCGCGCCATCAGGGTCAGCGCGACCATCAGCAGCAGCGCCAGATGCGTGTTGTAGCGGAAATAGGAATGGGCATCGGCGGCCATCTGACCGGAGAAATGCGCGACATAGGCCACGAGCAGCGCCGCGTTGTAGAGCAGCGTGATGCCGAAGAGCAGCGCCGCGGCATTCATCGCCAAGCCGCCGGCAACGCGGCGCCGGCGCAGGAGGAAGGCGAGTAAGGTCGCGCCGAGCACGCCGAAGAAGAATATCTTCTCGCCCATGATGCCGAGAATCTGCCGCAGTACCGCCGGCAGCGCCGTGAATTGCCAGGCGGCGAAGGGCAGCGGCTTCAATTCGGCGCTGGGCGGCAGCCCGGCCACGACGTACCAGCGCCAGGCGAGATAGAGCAGCGCCGCCGGCACGGCGATGGCAACGCCGCGCGCCACGACGCCGGCGCGGCGTTCGCCGCTGCGCAGCGGCAGCAACGCGGCGGTCACGACGATTCCCGTCACCAGCGCGACGCTGTCCTGCTTGATGTTCACCAACGCCGCGAGCGTCAGCGCCAGAAGCCATGCCGTCGTGCCGCCCTCCCGCTTTGCGGCGAGATAGCCGGCGAAGGCCAGCATCACCATGACCGAAGGCTCGCTGTAGCTCGAAAAATCATAGCGCGGCACGAAGCCCGGGTTGAACGCGGTGGCGAGCAGAACGCCAAACGCCGCCAGCGTCCAACTCGGCGCCGCCGCGGAATCCTCCGTGCCGCCGGCGAGGCGCGACAGCAACAGTCCCGCGGCGAGTTGCAGCACCACGTTGAAGCCGATCAGCGCCGAGGGCGGAAATTGCGGCAGCGCCAGGGCGGCGATGAAGCCGGTGAGCTGCAGATTGTAGGGCGCGCCCGGCAGGAAGGAATGCGCGTCGGGCCGGCCGAGCGCCGGAAAGACGCCGTGGTCATAGAGATAGGCCGCGTTGGGCAGCAGGTTGAGGAAGGTGTCGGGTTCGCTCGGCTGCGCCGACGCCATGACCAGAAGAATCGGCAGCGAAACGGCGACAACGCGGCCGATGCCGTGCCAATCGCCGCGATCAAGACGAATCCCGGGCAGCAACAAGCCGATCATGCCGCCTAGCGCCAGGATCGCCGCCGGCAGGCGCAGCGACAGCGGTGTCGCGACGCCCCATAAGGTCAGAACCAGACACGTCGCGCCCCAGCCGGCAGCCAGCGCGATCTCCGGCGCGGCGCGACCGCGCGCTAAGAGCCGGCCAAGACCGATGAACACCAGCGCGGCAAAGGCCACGCCGGCCCAGCCGGCGAGATCGCGCAGCGACGGCACCAGCAGCGCGATCATCGGCGGACGATCCGATAGATCTGGAAGCGCGGCGCGGCGAATTGCTCCTCCAGGCCGGTACTGTCGCGTAGCGTGAAGGGATGCTTGCCGACAAAGACGATGGCGTCGCAACGCGGCAGCGCGGCCGCGGTTTCCGCGTCCAACGCCTGGCCGACGACAAAATGCCGCCACAAGGCATCGGCGGAGAGCGACCGCGCCAGCGCCGCGTAATCATGCGTGAAGCCGATCGGCTGCTGGTTCGCATAAACGAACAGCGTCGGGACGAAGGCAGCGCGACGTGCCGCCGCCAGTACCGGCAGATGCACCAGCGGCGTCGCCTCGACATTGAGCACATCGCCCGGAAAGGCGATTGCGACGCGGCTCCCTTCGGGCAGCGTGTCGAGCCCGGCGAGCAGGCGAGCATAGGTGGCACCGCTCGCCTGCCAGCTCGCCGCCACCGCGCCGAGGCGCAAGACGAACAACGCGAGCGCCGCCCAAAGGAAGATCCGCCGCGCGCGCCGGGACGGCGAACGCCAGTCGCTGCCGGCGACGAGCAGCAGCGCCAGCACCAGCGGCAGTCGCCGGTCGGCGCCGGTGGCGCCGAACAATTCGCTCGGCATCAGCAGGTAGATCGCGGCCAGCACGATGAGCGGCCCCGCGATCGCCGGCGCCAAGCGGACCCAGCCGCGCCAGAAGGCGACCGCCAGGCCGGCCACCGCGACGGCGAAACACGCGACGTCGAAGGCGCGGTCGTAATTGTCGAAGACGCTGAACAGCAGGTCGAACTTGCGCCATGGATCTCCGAAGACGAATGCTGCCGGGGCGGCTCCGCCCACCAGCGCGAATAACGCCAGCGGCAAGACGAAGGGCAGCCACGCGATCGCGAGCGCGCGAATTGCCGCCGGCCATGCCGGCCGTTCGCGCCGGAGCAGGCCGAGCTCGTAGCCGAGAATCATCGCGCCATAGACGCCGAACGCCATCAGATGAGCGAAATAAACGGCGAGCGCCAGGACGCAGCCAACGACGAAGCGCGGCGCGTCGGGACGGCCGCGCAGCATGATCCAGGCGGCGAGCGCCCAGAATGCGAGCCCCAGCCCGAAGAGGTAATTGAGGAAGCCCCACAGCAGCAGGCGGTTGTAGAGCAGCAGGAAGGCGAGAAGCGGCCACGCCGACCATCGGCGGAAAACTGCGTGATGCAAAGCAGCGGCGCCGCCCGCGAGCAGGAAGAAAGTCGCGGCGATAAATGCCTTGCCGGCCGTCGCGAGCGACATGAAATGCAGCAGCGGCGGCACCAGCACATCCATCGCCAGATCGGGAATCGGCCGCCACGCCGCCACATAGAATTGCCGCAGCGCGGGCGACTGATCGAGCATTGCCAGGAGATACATGCGCGCGAGATGGTTCGGGTAATCGACGAGTGGCGCGATGTCGGTCAGCACCAGCGGCAGCGACGCCGCGGCGAGCAGCGCCACGAAGAGCGCGGCGACGAATCCGGCGTCCGAGCGCGAAAGCCCGCGCCTGTCTTGCTGCGGCACCAAATTCCCTTCCCCCGCCCGCGCCGGAGAATTCCACGCCGAGGCCCGCACCCGCAAGGGGCTGAACGTCCCCGATGGGGCGGAACCTGCCCAATTCTCCCTAGGTCTGTCGCGCCCTGCCGCCTATAATCGGCACCATGAATCGGCTCACGCTTTATGTGCTGCGCCAGGCGGTTATGGTCGCCCTGTCGGTCGGGGTGATCTTCAGTGCGGCGGTCTGGCTGCTGCAATCGCTGCGTCTCATCGACCTCATCGTCAACCGCGGGCTATCGATCGGCCTTTTCTTCTACCTCGCGATCCTGATTCTGCCCCGATTCGTCGACGTCGTGTTGCCGATCGCCATTTTCACCGGCGTGCTGTTCGTCTACGCGAAACTGATCGCCGAAAGCGAGTTGGTGGTGATGCGCGCCTCGGGAGTCAGCCAGCGGGCTCTTGCCAAGCCCGCCTTGCTCGTCGGCCTGATCGGCATGATCATCCTTTATTCGATGTCGCTCTATTTCCTGCCAACGGCCAACCGCGCCTTCAAGGATCTGCAATTCGAGATCCGCAACAAATTCGCCGCCGTCCTCGTGCAGGAAGGCGTCTTTAACACGATCTCCGACACGCTGATGGTCTATGTCAAACAGCGCGACACCAACGGCGATTTGGTCGGGCTGTTGATCCAGAACACCAGCGACAAGGATAAGCCGATCACCATTTCAGCGGAGCGCGGCGCCATCGCCGAAACGGATGACGGCCCGCGCATCCTGCTTGTCAACGGTATCCGTCAGCAATTCGACCGCGAGACCGGCAAGCTGTCGTCGCTGACCTTCCAGAAATACACGCTTGACCTGTCCGAGGTGAAGGACGCGGCCGAAATTCGGGATCGACAGCCGGACGAGCGCTATATCGACGAATTGATCGCGCCGCGGCTGATCAACGGCAAGCCCGACCAGGCGCTCGTCACCGAGCTGCATATGCGCCTCGCCGGACCGCTGGCCGCGTTGTCCATGGCGGCGCTGCCGATTCTCTGTCTCCTGCCGGGCGAGTTCAACCGTCGTGGCCAGTCGCGGCGTATTTTCCTCGCCGTGGCGATAGCGCTGGCGATCGAGATCGTCGACGTCGGCTTCAAGAATCTCGCCGGCCGCACGCCGGTCGCCATTCCGCTCATCTATTTGAACGCGCTGGCGCCGTTCCTGGCGTTGCTGTGGCTGCTGTGGCGCGATCGGGCGCGGGACTTGCCGCTTCTCGCGACACGCGCGGCGCGGGCGCGGTAGGACCGGCGATGTCGCCCTGGAAGATATTGTTCCGCTACATCGCCCGCCAGTTCTTCGGCTGGTGCAGCAGCGTCTTCGCCATGATGCTGACGATCGTTTTCCTGCTCGACTACGTCGAGCTGATCCGTCGCGCGGGCACCAAGCCGGATGCGAGCCTGCTGACGCTCCTCGAGCTCGCGGCCCTGAAGCAGCCCTACATGGCCCAGCAGATTCTGCCCTTCGCCATTCTCTTCGGCACGCTGATGGCGTTCTGGCGCCTGACGCGCAGCCACGAGCTCGTGGTGGCGCGCGCCTCGGGCGTTTCGGTGTGGCAGTTCCTCGCGCCGGCGATAGCCGGGGCGCTGGTCGTCGGCGTCGTCTCGGTGATGCTGTTCAACCCCATCGCATCGACCATGCAGAGAACCTACGAGAATCTGGAGAGTCGCGTACTGCATGGCAGCGACCAGAAATTCACACTGTCCAATTCCGGATTGTGGCTGCGGCAGAGCGACGAGGCTGGCAATCCCTCGGTGGTCCATGCCGATCGCTTTCTCCTGCGCGAGAAGGCGCTCAACAACGTCATGTTCCTTTTCCTCGCCAACGATACGACGCTCAACCGCCGCATCGACGCCAAGGAAGCGAAACTGGGAGACGGGGTCTGGACCGTCAGCGACGGCACGCAGTGGATCGCCGGCCAGGAGCCGCAGCCCTTTGAAAGCATGACGGTCCCGACCAACCTGACACCTGCCAAGATCCAGGACAGCTTCGCGCCGCCCGAAACCATGTCCTTCTGGGAGCTGCCCGGCTTCATCCGCCTGCTCGAGGCTTCGGGCTTTAGCTCGCAGCGCCACCGGCTCTATTTCGACGCCCTGCTGGCGCGGCCCTTCCTGCTTGCCGCCATGGTGCTGATCGCGGCCAGCTTCAGTTTGCGGATGCACCGTGCCGGTGGTACGACGCTGATGATAGCGGCAGGCATCGGCAGCGGCTTCCTGCTCTATTTCCTCTCATACGTGGTGTTCGACTTGGGCCTCTCTTCGACGATCCCGACCGTGCTCGCGGCCTGGACCCCGACGGGGGTGAGCTGGCTCGTCGGCGTCAGCATGCTGCTCCACCTGGAAGACGGATAAGCCGGGATGCGCGGGGGGACATTCATCACGGTATTGGTGTTCGCGGTGACCGTTTCCAGCACGGCGCACGCCGCCCTGGAGAGCGCCAGCAAATCGGAACCCATTCTCTTCCAGGCGGATGAGGTCCAATACGATCAGGATCTCGGGCTCACGGTGGCCAAGGGCAATGTCGAGATCACCCAGAACGACCAGCTCCTGCTCGCCGACACGGTGACCTACAACCAGCGCACCGATGTCGTCACCGCCACCGGCCATGTCAGCCTGCTCCAGCCGACCGGCGAAATTATTTTCGCCGACTACATGGAGCTGCACGACAATTTGCGCGATGGCTTCATCAAGGACGTTCGAATGCTGTTGTCCGATCGCTCGCGCATGGCGGGGAACACCGCCCGCCGTGTCGATGGCAACCGCACCGAGCTACGGCGCGGCGTCTATTCGCCTTGCGAACTGTGTAAGGACGATCCGACCAAGCCGCCGGTCTGGCAGATCAAGGCCGAGGAAATCGTCCACGACAGGGAGGCGCAGACCGTCGAATACCATGACGCCATCATGGAGTTCGACGGCTGGCCGATATTCTACACGCCTTATTTTTCGCATCCCGATCCGTCGGTGAAACGCGCGAGCGGTTTCCTGCCCCCGACGGTTGGCACCGGCAGCTCGCTCGGCTATCACGCGACGACGCCATATTTCTGGGTGATCGACAAGGACAAGGACATCACCTTCCGGCCGTTGCTCACCACGTCGGCCGGCGTCGTCCTCGATCAGGAATACCGGCAGGCTTTCGGCTTTGGTAAGCTCGATCTCGACGGCAGCGTCGGCTACGGCGGCAGGCCCTATAGCGGCAATCCGGACAACCCGACGCCCGGTGCCCGGACGGTCCGCGGCCATTTCTTCGGCACTGGCCTGTTCGACGTGAACCCCGATGTCCGCGCCGGCTTCAACGTCCAGCGCGCATCCGACCAGACCTATCTGCTGCGCTACCATTTCCCGCAGCCGAACAACTTTCTCACCAGCCACGTCTATGCGGAGGATTTCGGCGCGCGCAGCTACGGAAATCTGAGCGCCTATGCCTTCCAGAGCCTCAACCCCACGGTCGGCAACAGCATCCAGCCGATCGTCGCGCCGGCCGGCAGCTACAATTGGATCAGCCAGCCTGACAATATCGGCGGCCGGTTGCAGATCATGGGCAGCATGGTCAATCTCGAGCGCCGCACCGGCGCGGAAATCCGGCGCGCCTCTGGCGGCACGGAATGGAGCCTGCCTTTCAACGGCCCGCTCGGTGATCGTTTCACGCTTCTGCTTGGCACGCGAATCGACGGCTATAACGCCGACAACGTCATGTGGGCGGCGACGGATACCACTCTCCATACCGAGAATACCGGCCGCGTCTTTCCGCAGGCCGCGCTGCTATGGCGCTATCCCTGGGTACGGCACGACGCCATGGCGAATGAAGTCATCGAGCCGATGGCGGCGTTCGTCGCCGCACCCAATGGCGGCAATCCGGGCCGCATCCCGAACGAGGACAGCCAGGGCTTCGAATTCGATGAAACCAGTCTTTTCCGGCCCAACCGGCTGCCCGGCTATGATCGCGTCGACAGCGGACAACGTGCCGATTACGGCCTGCACGGCGGCATCTACAATACCAGATACGGCAGCTCGAGCTTCCTGGTCGGCCAGAGCTACCGGCTCCAGCATCAGAGTCCCTTCACCATCGGCTCCGGCCTCGAAACCCCATTGTCCGACATCGTCGGCCGCACTGTCATTTCGCCGACCGATGAGCTCGATTTCTTTTACCGCTTCCGCCTCAACAAAAGCGACCTGGCGATGCGGCGGCAGGAAACCGGCCTCACCGCCGGGCCGCAAAATCTTCGCCTGAGCGCCTCGTTCATCGCCTTCAACGGCGTTCCCACCTTGACGCAGATCCCAGCCAACCAGATCAATTTTGGTACGCCCATCTTCACGACCATTCAGTCGACCGACCAGGTCAGCGTCGCGCTCAACGCCACGCTGACCCGCTACTGGTCGATTGCGCTTCATGACACGCGCAGTTTTAGCGGCGGCGGCACGACGATCAATTCTGGCGTCGCCTTGACCTATCGCGACGATTGCTTCGCCATCACCAGCTCAATCGAGCAATCCGGCATCCGCATCGGGGACGTCCACCCCGGGGTCACCATGCTGCTGTCCTTCGTCTTCAAGAATCTCGGCGAATTGGATGTCCACGCCCTGTCGGTAGAATAAGCCGATTGGGTTGCCGCAGCAGTAGGAAAACCGGCGCCGGCGGGTGTATCTTGGCTTCGCGTATCGGGCCATCAACCCCTGAAGAGACAGGATTTTCCGTGTTGAAACGGTTTTTCGCGCTTTTATTTTTGGTGGTGGCGGCCACCGGGGCGCAGGCCCAGGAAAACCGCATTGCCGCGGTCGTCAATAGCGAGATCATCACGGCCGATGATCTGTCGGCGCGCATGTCGCTGGTGATGCGCTCCTCCGATATTCAGGATACGCCGGAAAACCGGCAACGCTTGGCGCCGCGCCTACTGCGCCAATTGATCGACGAGAAGCTGCAAATGCAGGAAGCAAAACGGCTGAACGTCACCGTATCGAAGGAAGAGAGCGACGAAGCGCTCGCCGGCATTGAACAACGCAACAACATGCCGAAAAATGGCCTCACCGATTACCTAAAGCGCGCCGGCATTCCGAAATCGACGCTCATCGACCAGCTTACCGCATCGCTCGCTTGGGCCAAGGTGGTACGCAATCGGTTTTCGCCCGAGGTCACCGTTTCGACCGAGGAAATCAACGAATCGATGGCTGAGATAAAATCCGAAGAGGGCAAGCCGCAGAGCCATGTCGCCGAGATCTTCCTCGCCGTCGACAATCCGGCGCAGGACGACGAAGTCCATCGTCTCGCGGACCGGCTAATCGAACAGATCCGGGGCGGCGCCAATTTCTCCGCGGTAGCGCAGCAATTCTCGCAGGCGCCGAGCGCCGCGGTCGGCGGCGATATCGGCTGGCTAACGCCGAGCCAGCTCGGACCGCAGCTCGACAGCGCGATCGAAAAGATGAAGCCCGGCGAGATGTCGTTCCCGCAGCGCACGCCGGCCGGCTATTATGTCCTCTACGTCATCGCGCGCCGCACCTTCGGCGCGGCGGACGTCAACCAGACCAAGCTTACCCTCGTCGAGGTCGCCTTTCCGCTGGGGCCCAGCGCCACGGCGGCCGACCGCCAGCGTGTGACGAACGAGGCGCTGCAATTGTCGGGCGATACGAAAAGCTGCGGCGAATTGGCCAAGTTCGGCCGCGATCATGGGCTGCCGACGCAGAACGGCGATGTTATCGCCGGCAATTTGCCGCCCGAGTTCCGGCCGCAGGTGCTGGCGCTCAAAATCGCCGAGGCCAGCAAGCCGATCGCGCTCTCCGAGGGCAAGGGCGTCGGGGTGTTCATGGTCTGCCAGCGCGAGGACCCGCAGGGCGGCATGCCGACGCGCGACGAGGTCGCGAACAATCTGGCGCGCGAAAGGCTGGATGCCCTGGCCCGACGCTACCTGCGCGACTTGCGCCGTGCCGCCTATCTGGACATCCGCGCTTGAGCCTGCCCCTCGCCCTCACCATGGGGGAGCCAGCGGGGATCGGCGGCGAGATCGCGCTCAAGGCCTGGACAGAACGCGACGCCGCCGCGGTACCGCCATTCTTCGCCATCGACGATCCGGCGCGGCTCGCCGGCCTTGCGGCGCAGCTCGGCTTGGCCGTGCCGGTGCGGCAGATCGCCGAGGCCGCAGATGCCGCCCGAATCTTCCCGAGCGCGCTGCCGGTCCTGCCGCAGAAGTTGATGCGGCCGTCGATCCCCGGCAAGCCCGACCCGGCCAACGCGCCGGCGGTCATCGCCGCGATCGAGCGTGCGGCGACGCTGGTGCGCGCGCACCGCGCCGGCGCGATGGTGACCAATCCCATCCAGAAAGAGGCGCTCTACGCCGCCGGCTTCAAATATCCCGGCCATACCGAGTTCCTCGGCCACCTCGCGGGAACCGACCATCCGATCATGATGCTTGCCGGTCCGGAATTGCGGGTCGTGCCGGTCACGGTGCATCTCTCCATCGTCGAGGCGCTCGCTTCGCTCACCACCGAGGCGATCGTGACGGCCGGCCGGGTCACCGCCGAGGCGCTGAGGCGCGATTTCGGCATCGCCCGGCCCCGGCTGGCGGTGGCGGCGCTCAATCCGCATGCCGGCGAAGGCGGCGCCATGGGTCGCGAGGAGATCGAGATCATCGTGCCGGCGGTGCGTGCGCTCGCTGCGCTGGGCATCGCCGTCAGCGGACCGGCCCCGGCCGACACCCTCTTCCATCCCGCGGCCCGGCGGCGCTATGACGCGGTGATCTGCATGTATCACGACCAGGCGCTCATCCCGCTCAAGACCATCGATTTCGAGCGCGGCGTCAACGTCACGCTCGGTCTGCCGTTCGTCCGCACGTCGCCCGATCACGGCACGGCGCTCGATATCGCCGGCCAGGGCGTCGCCGATCCGGCCAGCCTGATCGCCGCACTCAAGCTGGCGGGCGCGATGGCTGCGCGGCACGCCGCGCTCCTGGTCTGACGGCGCTGCCCGCCGCACCGCCGGAGCTGCCGAGCCTCGGCGAGGTGATCCGCCGCCACGGCCTCGGCGCGTGGAAATCGCTGGGGCAGAATTTCCTGCTCGACCTCAATTTGACGCGGCGCATCGCCCGCGCCGCCGGACCGCTCGACGGTGTCCATGTCGTCGAGATCGGACCCGGCCCCGGCGGATTGACGCGCGGCTTGCTGCTGGAGGGCGCCGGGCATGTCACGGCCATCGAGCGCGACGCACGCTGCCTGCCCGCCCTGGCCGAACTCGAAGCGGCATTCCCGGGGCGCCTGACCGTGGTTGCCGGCGACGCCTTGGCAATCAATCCCGCACAGTTCAGCGCGCCGCCGCGCAAGATTGTCGCCAATTTGCCGTACAACATCGCGACCGCATTGCTGCTGCGCTGGCTGCCGGGCATCGCCGATTACGCCGGCCTGACGTTGATGTTCCAGAAGGAGGTGGCGCACCGGCTCGCCGCCTCGCCGGGCAGCAAGGATTACGGGCGACTCGCGGTGATGACGCAGTGGAACGCCACCGTCGAGTTGCTGTTCGACGTCTCGCCCAA
Organism: Allostellaceae bacterium; assembly: GCA_035648735.1. GTDB lineage: Bacteria > Pseudomonadota > Alphaproteobacteria > ATCC43930 > CGMCC-115725 > REEB95. The sequence continues at coordinate 7,253 of DASRKX010000017.1, read as the reverse complement.
GGCCTTCGTGCCGCCGCCCAAGGTGACGTCCACATTGGTGCGGCTTTTGCCGCGCGCCGAGCCGCTGGCGCCCTGCGCGCGTCCCGATCTGGAGCACGTCGTCGCGGCGGCTTTCGGCCAGCGGCGCAAGATGCTGCGGCAGAGCCTCAAGACGCTCGGCGGCGATACGGCGGCGCTCATCGGCGAGGCCGGGATCGAGCCGACGGCGCGGGCGGAAACGCTCAGCGTCGAGCAATTCTGCGGCTTGGCGCGCGCCTGGGCTAGACGCCGCGCAGGCGGCTGACGAATTCGGCGAGGCCGATCTGGCGCGCGCGCCTCGCGCGCTCGGCATCGAGGATCGACCGCACGCGGCGGACGCTATCCTCGATATCGTTGTTGACGATGACGTAATCGTATTCCGGCCAGTGGCTCATCTCGTCCGAGGATTTGGCCATGCGCGCCTTCACCACCTCGGTGCTGTCTTGGGCGCGCGCTCTGAGGCGCTGCTCGAGAGCCGCCATGCTGGGCGGCAGGACGAACACCGAGACCAGATCGTCGCGCGCTTTCTCGCTCAACTGCTGGGTGCCCTGCCAGTCGATGTCGGTAATGATGTCGCCGCCATTCGCCAGCGCCTGCATCACCGGCGCGCGCGGCGTGCCGTAGGAATAGCCGAAGACCAGGGCATGCTCGAGCAGGTCGCCGTGCTTGACCATGGCGTCGAAGCGCGCCTGGTCGACGAAATAATAATCCTTGCCGTCGACCTCGCCGGTGCGCTTGGGCCGCGTCGTCGCCGAGACCGACATGGCCAGACCCTTATCCTGCGCCACCAGGGCGCGGGTGATCGTCGTCTTGCCGGCGCCCGAAGGCGACGACAAGACCATCAGAATGCCGCGACGTTTGATCTCGCGCTTTTCCATGGCTATTCGATGTTCTGAACCTGCTCGCGCAGCTGCTCGATCGCCGCTTTCAGAGCGAGGCCGATGCGGGTCAATTCCAAATCCCCCGCCTTGGCGCCGAGCGTGTTGGCCTCGCGGTTGAATTCCTGACAGAGGAAATCGAGCCGACGGCCGATCGCGACACCTTCCATCAGCAGGCTGCGCGCCGCGTCGAGATGCGCGGCCAGCCGGTCGAGCTCCTCGCGGATGTCCCCGCGCGCGACGATGAGCGCCGCCTCCTGGGCCAGCCGTTCCTCCGACAGCGCGGGCACCGCCTCGACCAGCGCCGCGAGCAATTCCTTGAGCCGCGCCTTGGCAGCGGCGGGTTGCGCCGCGGCGCTGCGCTCCGCCGTCTTGACCAGCGCCGCGATCTCGTCGAGCCGCGCCGCCAGGACGGCGGCCAGTCGCTTGCCTTCGGCGGCGCGCATCCGGACGAGCTGGTCAAGTGCCACGGAAAAGTTTTTGAGCGCGTCGGCCTGGCGCCGCGCGATGATCGCCGGATCTTCCGTTTCGTCGGCGCTTTCGAGCACGCCGCGCAGCGCCAGCAACCCGTCGAGCCGCGGCGGCGCGGCACCGGTCTCGGCGCCGAGCTCCTTGGCGAGCGCCATGATTTCGGCAAGCGCCGTGCGGTTGACCCGCAATACGCCGGCGGCGGCGTTCCGGGTGATCGTAAGATTGACGGAAACGGCGCCGCGCTTCAGGCGCTCGGCGAGTTGCGCGCGCAACGGCGGCTCGATCCCATCATAGCCCGGCGGCAGGCGAAAGCGGAGATCGAGCGACTTGCTGTTGACGCTTTTGATCTCCCACACCCAGCCGGACCCGTCGGCTTGCCCCTCGGCGCGCGCGAATCCAGTCATGCTGGCGACGGTCATCGAATTTCTCCCACCGGCGAGTTATAGCCCCGCCCCCCCGCTGCCGCGCAACGCTAATCGGCCGCGCCCGCCGCCTTGGGCGGCGACAGCGCGCGCAGCCGCGCGACGTTGTGGTTATGCTCGGCCAGCGTCTTGGCGAAGGCGTGACCGCCCGTGCCGTCGGCGACGAAATAGAGTTCGCCACGGTCATCCGGGTGGAGCACCGCGTTGATCGCGGCGACGCCCGGATTGGCGATCGGCGTCGGCGGCAATCCTGTGAAGAAGTAGGTGTTGTAGGGCGAATCGACGATGACGTCGGCATGGCCGAGCGCATGGCCGAGCGGCACCCGGCCGCCCTGGGTCAGGCCATAGATCAGCGTCGGATCGGCCTGGAGTCGCATGCTGAGACGCAGTCGGCGGATGTAGACGCCGGCGATGCGCGGACGCTCGTCCTTGCGCGCGGTTTCCTTCTCGACGATCGAGGCAAGGATCAGCGCCTGCTGTGAATTGGCCAGCGGCAGGCCCGGAACCCGGGCCGCCCACGCCTTGGCAAGAGCCTCGTCCATGGCGCGGGTCATGCGGACGATCAGCTCCTGCCGGCGCTCGCCCCAGAGATAGAAATACGTCTCCGGCAGCAGCGTGCCTTCGGGCGGCGGAATCTCGACACGGCCCTCGAGCGCCGGCGCGGCATTGAGCAGCCCCACCACCTCGGCGCTGGTCAGGCCTTCGGGCAGGGTAAGCTTGTGGCGCACGACGCGGCCGGAGAGCAGCAATTCGATGACGAAGCGCGGGCTGATCCCCGGCGGGAACTCGTATTCGCCAGCCTTGAGGCCGGGTGCCGCGCCCGTGAGGTTTGCCGCCACCTCGAAGGCCCGGGGGTGGGCGATGATTCCCGCCGCAGCCAGCGTCGCGGCGATTTGTGCGATGCTGTCGCCCTTGGCGATGACCACGGTCGTGGGCTGGTTCAGCGGGCCGGCGTTGAAATAGTCGCCGATGCCCCAGCCGAGCGCCCCCGCAAGCACGGCGAGCACGGCGACCAGCCCGAGCACGCCGTAACGCAGCCAGCGCATTTAGGGCGCCGGGCCGAAGACCAGCGATGCGTTGGTGCCGCCGAAGCCGAACGAATTGCTGAGCGCGTAGCGCACCGGGCGCTCCTTGGCCTTGAGCGGAACGAGATCGATGTCGCAATTGGGCGACGGATTCTCGAGATTGAGCGTCGGCGGCACGATGCTGTCGCGCATGGCGAGGATCGAGAAGATCGCCTCGACGCTGCCGGCCGCGCCCAGTAGATGGCCGATCGCCGATTTGGTCGAGGACATCGATACTTTATAGGCGTGGTCGCCGAAGACACGCTTCACCGCATTCAACTCGATCTCGTCGCCCAGCGGCGTCGAGGTGCCGTGCGCGTTGATGTAGTCGATCTTGTCGACGGGAATTTCGGCGCGCTTCAGCGCGTTGCGCATCGCGCGAAAAGCGCCGCCGCCGTCCTCGGCCGGCGCCGTGATGTGGTAGGCGTCGCCCGACATGCCATAGCCGATGACCTCGGCGTAAATCTTGGCGCCGCGCTTCTTGGCGTGCTCCAATTCCTCGAGCACGACGATGCCGGAGCCTTCGCCCATGACGAAGCCGTCGCGTTTCTGATCCCAGGGCCGCGAGGCGCGCTGCGGCTCGTCGTTGAAATTGGTCGACAAGGCGCGCGCCGCCGCGAAGCCGGCGAGGCCGATGCGGCAGACCGCCGCCTCGGTGCCCCCCGCGACCATCACGTCGGCGTCGTCCCAGATGATGAGCCGCGCCGCATCACCGATGGCGTGCGCGCCGGTCGAGCACGCGGTCACCACGGCGTGGTTCGGCCCCCGGAAGCCGTAGCGGATCGAGACGTGGCCGGAGGCGAGGTTGATGAGGTTGGACGGGATGAAGAACGGCGACAGGCGCCGCGGGCCCTTCTCATGCAGCGTCAGCGCGCCCTCGGTGATGCCCGGAAGGCCGCCGATGCCGGAGCCGATCATTACGCCGGTGCGTTCGCGCTCCTCGTCGTCCTTGGGCACCCATCCCGAATCGCTCACCGCCTGCTGCGCCGCGCCCATCGCAAAGACGATGAACTCGTCCATCTTGCGCTGGTCCTTCGGCGGCACCCAATCGTCGGCGTTGAACGCGCCCGACGAGGTTTCGCCGCGCGGCACCTGCCCGGCGATCTTAGCCGGCAAATCCGAGACGTCGAAACTCTGGATCGAACGAATTCCCGACTGAGCGTCGATCAGCTGATCCCAGACGTGCTTGGTCCCGACGCCCAGGGGCGTGACCAAGCCAACGCCGGTGATGACTACCCGTCTCATGGAGACGATGGGTTACTTACTCTGTTCGATGAAGCTAACCGCATCCTTCACGGTCACGATCTTCTCGGCGGCATCATCGGGAATCTCGCAGCCGAATTCTTCCTCGAACGCCATGACCAGCTCGACGGTATCGAGGGAATCGGCGCCCAAATCGTCGATAAAGCTGGCGTTCTCGGTCACCTTGGCTTCGTCGACACCCAGATGCTCGACGACGATCTTTTTTACCCGCTCGGCGATATCGCTCATGAAACTTTACCTCGAAAGATTGACGCGCTGTTGTTCAAACTTGCATTGGCTCAAGGGGTTAGCACCGGCCGAGAGCCCAATTGAAGCTGCGGGGCCGAATGGCGGGCTGACATAACACAGTTCATCGCGCATGGCCAGCCTACCCGCCTCCCGATATTGAATCCTCAGATCATCGCCAGCCCGCCATTGACATGCAAGGTATGACCGGTGACGTAACGCGCCTCGTCGCTCGCCAGGAACAGCACGCACGCCGCCACTTCCTCGGGCGTGCCCTGCCGCCCCATGGGAATCGCCGCGGCGAGCTTGTCCTTCTGCTCGGCTGCGAGCCCCTCGGTCATCGCCGTGGCGATGAAGCCGGGCGCCACGCAGTTGACGGTGATGCCGCGCGAGGCGACCTCGGCCGCCAGCGCCTTGGTCATGCCGACCATGCCCGCCTTGGCGGCGGCGTAATTCACCTGGCCGGGATTGCCGGTGGCGCCCACCACCGAACCGATGCCGACGATGCGGCCCCAGCGGCGCTTCATCATGCCGCGCAACGCCGCGCGCGCGAGCCGGAAGCCGGATGTCAGATCGACCTCGATCACCTTGGCCCAATCCTCGTCCTTCATCCGCAGCGCCAGCATGTCGCGCGTCAGCCCGGCGTTGTTGACCAGGATGTCGAGCTGACCCATCGCCTCTTCCGCGGCCTTCACCAGCGCGTCGCCGGCACCCGCATCGCCGAGATCGGCCGTCGCCACGAAGGCGCGCTCGCCGAGCGAGGATTGCAGCCGGTCGAGCGCATCGCGGCGCGTGCCGGCGAGCGTGACCTTGGCGCCCGCCGCATGGAGCGCGCGCGCGATGGCGCCGCCGATGCCGCCCGAGGCGCCGGTGATCAACGCCGCCTTGCCGCCGAGTTCGAACATGCTGGGCCCTTCTCAGAGAGTTTTGAGGAACGCTTCGATCTCGGCGGGCGCGCCGATCGAAACGCCGACCAGCTCGCGGTCGATGCGCTTCGCCAATCCGCCCAGCACGCGGCCCGAACCGACTTCGACCAATTGATGGACGCCCTGGCTCTTCATATAGAGCACGCATTCGCGCCAGCGCACGAGTCCGGTGACCTGCTCGACCAGCAGACGCCTTATCTCCGCCGGATCGCGCACCGCCGCGGCGCTGACATTGGCGACAAGCGGCACCAGCGGCTCGCCAAGCTTCACCCCGGCCAACGCCTCGGCCATCTCCTCGGCCGCCGGCTGCATCAGCGAGCAATGAAAGGGCGCGCTCACCGCCAGCATGATGGCGCGTTTGGCGCCTTTGCCCGGTGCCTGCACGACGGCGCGCTCGACCGCTTCCCGGTGTCCGCTGACCACGACCTGCGCGCCGCCATTGTCGTTCGCCGCCGTCAAGACTTGTCCTTCCGCGGCAGCAGCGGCGACATCGCGCGCGGCGGCGAGTTCGAGTCCGAGCAGCGCCGCCATCGCCCCCTCGCCGACCGGCACGGCGCGCTGCATCGCGCGGCCGCGGCGCTTGAGCAGGCGCGCCGCGTCGGCCAACGTCAGGGCATCGGCGGCGGCGAGCGCGGAATATTCGCCGAGCGAATGGCCGGCGATGTACGCCGCATGACGCTTGAGGTCGAGCCCGCCTTCCTTGGCCATGACGCGCATCGCCGCGAGGCTCACCGTCATCAAGGCGGGCTGGGCGTTCTCCGTGAGCTGAAGCTCGCTTTCGGGGCCTTCGAAGATGATCCGGGAAAGCTTCTGCTGCAGCGCCTCATCGACTTCCTCGAACACGTCGCGCGCCGTCTGAAAGGCGGCGTGCAAGTCGCGGCCCATGCCGACGGTCTGCGAGCCTTGCCCCGGGAAAACGAAAGCGCGGGTCATCGTCTATGAATCTTCCGACCGGTCAGAACGGCAGCGGCGACATGAACCGGTAGGCCCGGCAGCGCAACTGCCGGTCGACGATCTGCTGATTGTCCTCGGCCGCCTCGACTTCCTGCGCCACGGTGTCGTCGCCGTTGGTGCAGATCTGGCTGACTTTCCATTCGAGCACCTTCTGGGTCGCGGCGTCGGGCGCCGCCGGGTCGGCCATTGCGGGACGCGCGGCGGAAACGCCGAGCAAGGTCCGCGACGGATCGCGGTCGACGGCAAGACAGCCGGCGACGAGGCCGGCGCAGAACACGACGAGGATCAGGCGTGGCACTGGAGCGTTCTCCCGCCGCTTGCGATACACGGTCGGCACCGCGGCTGTAAAGCGGCCCTTGCCGCCGGGAAATTGGCTTTGTTTTGCAATTTTAATGTTTATCGCCGGCCCGTCGCGCCCCTTCTTGACCGTATATTACGTACACCATGCGTACTTATGCGTCCGAACCGCGGCCGCGTCAAGCCGGCTCGCGGCGGCCGGGCGGCAGGGTTGCGCCCCCGGCGGCTTGCTGTATATTCCGCGACCTCCTTGCCGGCTCGCCGGCTAGGCCCGGGCGGCTGATGCTCGATCTTCGACCAGCGCCGGACCGCGAACACCCATAAGGAGTTTGGATGTCGTTCTACGAAAACGTCTTTATTGCGCGCCAGGATGTCTCCGCGACGCAGGTCGAAGCGCTCGCCGATATCTTCGCCAATCTGGTCGGCGAACATGGCGGCAAGGTCACCAAGCGCGAATATTGGGGCCTGCGCAACCTGACCTACCGCATCAAGAAAAACCGCAAGGGCCATTACGTCCTCTTCAACCTCGACGCGCCGCCGGCGGCGGTGAGCGAGCTTGAGCGCAACATGCGCATCAACGAGGACGTGCTGCGTTATCTCACGGTGCGCGTCGAAGCGCTCGAGGAAGGGCCCTCGGCCATCATGCAGAGCCGCGGCCGCAGCGAGGAGCGCGACCGCGAGCGCCGCCCGCGCGACGGCTATCGCGACCGCGAGCCCGGCATCATCGAGCCGGAA
>DASRKX010000016.1:0-7918 GCA_035648735.1 Allostellaceae bacterium | reverse complement strand
GATCTCCACCAGAAAATCCTCGATCTGCTGGCCGACGGCACGGAGCGCGAACCGGGCGAGCTTTACGAGATACTGCGGCGCGACGGGTTCGGCGACGCGATCCGTCGGCTGCTCGGATCGGAGACCTATCGCTCCCACGCTTTCTGCCGCCAGGGCATGCCGTTCGAGCGGGCGCTGCTCGGCTGGAAGGCGACGTTCTCGCGGTTTCTGCTGCCCGACGTGAAGCGGCAGCTCGACGATTCCTTGCTGCAGTGCAGCAGCGATCCCACCGTCGAGAACTGGGAATCGATGCTGATGTATCGTCAGCTTTTTGAGGAGCAGCATATGGAAGCCGAGCTGATGCGGGAGAGCGAACCGCTCGATCGGGCGGAGTGGCGGCCCAACGCCAAGGTTGCATGAGGGCAGGCAAGGCGCACCGATCGCGCTGCCTTGGGTTCGTGCTTTATCGTACCCGCGCCCATGATCGCTTGACACGTCTAGTTGAGCCTCTTATGAGCCCGGTTTAATGCATAGATTCGACCTTGACGCCGTGCGGCTCAAGCTCCACCTAGACTGGTACGGCTCGCGGGAACCTTATGCCTGTTCCTTCGGAGCTTGGGCGCGACGCGGTCGGCAGCAGAGCCTCGCCGAGGATATGAGCGACGAGAGATGGCAGCTTCGAGCAGCGCAGAATTCTCGGCAAGAACTTGGTAAGAAATTCGACACGACGGCGGAGCAATCCGTCGAAGGACCGCGTCACGACGCAAGGTCTGGTGTCGCTTCAGGAAAAAAGACCGACGGGATGCGTGCGTGCGCACCGCGGCCCGAAGGGCCGCGGGCTACGTATAAATCATTGTCCGTGACTTTAGGGCGGGACCAACATGGCTAGTAAGGCGGCGAGTACTGCGGAAGCGCCGGAGGTCCGGGAAGAGGCGGCCGAGGCGCCGCTTCTGGACACGCTGGCGGCATCGATTAAGAAGATGGTGGCCCGCGGCAAGGAGCGTGGCTACGTCACCTATGACGAGCTCAACGCGGCGCTGCCGCCGGAGCAGGTCTCGTCCGAGCAGATCGAAGACACGATGACGATGCTCTCCGAGCTCGGCGTCAATGTCGTCGAGAGCGAGGAGGCCGACGAGGCGCCGGCCGAAGTCGACGAGGACGGCGAGCCACGCGCCGCCGGCAATCTCGATGACGAGGATATCGGCCGCACCGACGATCCCGTGCGCATGTATCTGCGCGAGATGGGCTCGGTCGAGCTGTTGTCGCGCGAGGGCGAGATCGCCATCGCCAAGCGCATCGAAGCCGGCCGCGAGATGATGATCGGCGGCTTGTGCGAAAGTCCGCTGACCATCCGCGCGCTGGTCGGCTGGCGCGACGCGCTGGTCGAAGAGAAGATGCTGCTGCGCGATATCGTCGATCTCGACGCGACCTACGGCAACGCCGCCTTCGAGGCCGGCACCGCCGCCGCCCTCGCAGCGGGCGCGGAGCCCGGCGCCGTCGAGGCCGAACCCGAAGCCGAGGCCGAGGCCGAGGGCGAAGAAGCGCCGCCGCCGGGCGCGCTGGCCGACGGTGATGATCCGGACGCCGACGCCGAGGAGGCATCGATCTCGCTGGCCGCGATGGAAGCCGAGCTGAAGCCTGGCGTGCTGCTCAATCTCGACAACATTGCGGGTCTCTATCGGCGCCTCCATCGCCAGCAGGAGCAGCGCCTCACCTCGCTCACCGTGGGCGAGGAACTGCAGAAGCCGTCGGAGAAGCGCTACGACCGGCTCAAGATCGACATGATCGAGGCGATGAAGAGCGTCCGCCTCAACAACAATCGCATCGATCATCTCATCGGGCAGCTCTACGGCCTCAATCGCCGCATGGTCGCGATCGAGGGGCGGCTGCTGCGCTATGCCGAATCCTGCGGCGTCAAACGTCAGGATTTCCTCAATCATCATGTCGGCTTCGAGCTCGCGCCCGATTGGGTGCAGCGGGTCAAGCGGCTGCATGGCAAGGGCTGGTCCGGCCTCATCGGCAAATACGGCACGGAGGTGAAGAACCTGCGCGCCGAGATGGCGGCGATCTCGGTCGAGGCGGCGCTGCCGCCGGTGGAGTTTCGCCGCATCATCCAGACGGTGCAGCGCGGCGAGCGCGAGGCGAGCCGCGCCAAGAAGGAAATGGTCGAGGCCAATCTCCGCCTCGTCATCTCGATCGCCAAGAAATACACCAACCGCGGTCTGCAATTCCTCGACCTCATCCAGGAAGGCAATATCGGCCTGATGAAGGCGGTCGATAAATTCGAGTATCGCCGCGGCTACAAATTCTCGACCTATGCGACATGGTGGATCCGCCAGGCGATCACCCGCTCGATCGCCGATCAGGCGCGCACCATCCGCATCCCGGTGCACATGATCGAGACGATCAACAAGCTGGTGCGCACCTCGCGCCAGATGCTGCACGAGATCGGCCGCGAGCCGGCGCCCGAGGAGCTCGCCGAGAAGCTCGGCATGCCCCTGGAGAAGGTGCGCAAGGTCCTGAAGATCGCCAAGGAGCCGATCAGCCTCGAGACGCCTATTGGGGATGAGGAAGATTCCCATCTCGGCGACTTCATCGAGGATAAGAACGCGGTGCTGCCGCTGGACGCCGCCATCCACGGCAATCTGCGCGAGACCACGACCCGGGTTCTCGCCTCCCTGACCCCGCGGGAAGAGCGCGTGCTGCGCATGCGCTTCGGCATCGGCATGAACACCGACCACACGCTCGAGGAGGTCGGCCAGCAATTCTCGGTGACCCGCGAGCGCATCCGGCAGATCGAGGCCAAGGCCTTGCGCAAGCTTAAGCACCCGAGCCGCTCGCGCAAATTGCGCTCCTTCCTCGATACCTGACGGGCCGTTCGCCCGAGCGGCCGGCGCCGCTTCAGCCGATGAGGGCGGCCGGGCGCCGCTTGCCGCCGATGCGCTCGGTGATCTTGTTTGCCGCGCGCTTCACCATCGGGCCGAGTTCGCCCATCCGCTCGTCGGTCATGCGCGCGAGGGGGCCCGACACGGAAATGGCCCCGGCAACCTCGCCATGCTCGTTGTAGATTGCCGCGCCGACGCAACGCATGCCGATCGCACGCTCCTCGTCGTCGATCGCCCATCCCCGTTCGCGATCGACGGCGAGATCGCGGAGCAGCGCCTCGGGGTCGACAATCGTGCGGTCGGTGAATTTCCGCAGGGCCGCGCGATGTAAATTGCGTAGGACCTCGGCCGGAGGAAGTTCGGCCAGGATCGCCTTGCCAAGGCTCGATGCGTGCAAAGTTCCGCGCGAACCCGGCCGGTGAAAGGCGCGGATCGAGTGGTGACTCTCGAATTGCGCGACGAAGACGACATCGCCCTTGTCCTCGATCCCGAGGTTCACGGTCTCGCCGCTGAGCTCCAAAAGATCGCGCATGACGCTGCGCCCGGCGTCGACCAGCTTTCGATTGCGCAGAAATGCGCTGCCGATCTTGAACGCCTTGACGCCGATGAACCAGCCGCCATGCGCCTCGTCGCACAGTACGAAGTCGTTCGCCTTCAGCGTGGCGAGTATTCGGTGCGCTGTCGAAGCCGCAACGCCGGCGCGCTGCGCGATCTTGGTCAAGTGCAGACCGTCCGCTTCGGCGATAATCTCCAGCAGGGCCAGACCGCGATCGAGCGCCCGCACGGACCCCGATCGCTGACGGCCGGGCGCGACATCCTTGGCGACCGGTTTTCGGGCCGATCGTGACTTGCGGGGCAACGGCTCCTCCCTTATGGCAACCAATGATCTCCGATCCGTGCCGGCGTCCCGATTGCCGGCCGCCGCGGCCTTCCATGCCGCGTCGCCCCTGCGACGTACCATGATGGCTTTCGATCCGACGATGCAAGACCCAGATACTCGGCTCTGAACCGGTGTGGGCCGCGCCCGCTCCGTCATGTCCGCCGATCGATTCCGCGAATTGCCGTCGGAAGTTTTTTGTAAAAAACCATCCCGTTCCGCGATAAATTGTCGCATGAAAACACATAACTATATGATAAATAACAATATATTATATTTTCCGTTACGTGGAACCGTATTCTATTATTGTCATTGATAATGCGTTTCATACAATCAACCGGGCGGCTCGGCGAACCGACGAGACGGAAGCTCAGGGAGGGACAAGCGAAATGGCCGTATCCGCAGCGCAGCCGACCGCAGCGCTCAGTTCCGGGTTCTTTTCCGAAGGGCTCCACGACCGGGATCCGCCGCTGCACGCCGCCATGCGGCGGGAGCTCCACCGCCAGCAGGACGAGATCGAACTCATCGCCTCCGAGAACATCGTCTCCGGCGCCGTGCTCGAAGCCGCCGGCAGCGTGCTGACCAATAAGTATGCCGAGGGCTATCCCGGCCGGCGATATTACGGCGGCTGCCAGCACGTCGACGAGGTCGAGAATTTCGCCATCGAACGCGCCAAGCAGCTGTTCGGCTGCGGCTTTGCCAACGTCCAACCAAGCTCGGGCAGCCAGGCGAACCAGGCGGTGCTGCTCGCCCTGGCAAAGCCGGGCGACGCGATCCTCGGCCTCTCGCTCGCGGCCGGCGGGCACCTGACCCACGGCGCCACGGTCAATCTGTCTGGCAAATGGTTCAAGCCGATCCATTACACGGTCCGCCGGGAGGACCAGCGCATCGACATGAACGAGGTGCGGGCACTCGCCATCAAGCACCGGCCCAAGATCATCATCGCCGGCGGCTCCGCCTATCCGCGTACGATCGATTTCGCTGCGTTCCGATTGGTTGCCGACGAGGTCGGCGCGTATCTGATGGTCGACATGTCCCACTTCGCGGGGCTGGTTGCCGGCGGCGTGCACCCCAGCCCGCTGGAGCATGCGCATGTCGTCACGACGACGACGCACAAGACCCTGCGGGGACCGCGCGGCGGCCTGATCCTGACCAACCACGAGGAAATCGCGAAGAAGATCAATTCGGCGGTTTTCCCGGGACTGCAGGGCGGACCGCTGATGCACATCATCGCCGCCAAGGCCGTCGCGTTCGGCGAAGCTCTGCGGCCCGACTTCAAGGCCTATGCCCGCGCCATTGTCGAGAATTGCCGGGCGATGGGCGAGGTTCTGGTCGCCGCGGGCTATGATTTGGTGGCGGGAGGAACCGATACGCATCTGATCCTCGTGGATCTCCGTCCCAAGAAGCTCACCGGGGATATCGCCGAGCGGGCGCTCGGGCGCTCGCGCATCACCTGCAACAAGAACGGCGTGCCGTTCGATCCCGAGAAGCCGACGGTCACGTCGGGTATCCGCCTGGGCACGCCGGCGGGCACGACGCGCGGTTTCGGCGTTGCCGAGTTCCGTGACGTCGGACGCATGATCGCGGAGGTGCTCGACGGGCTCGCGGTCAACCGCGAAGCCGGCAATGTCGAGGCCACGGCGTCCTCCCTGGCCGAAGCGAAAGTCAGGGAGGACGTTGCGCGCCTCTGCCGGCGCTTTCCGATCTACCAGGCTTGAGGACGAGCGAAGTCAGCACGAAACCACCAGTCGCGGCCGCCGTTTAGAGGTCGCGGGTCACCAACAGGGAGACAACGATGTCAGGCTTTCACGGGCTCTTCATTCCAGGCCCCACAAACATGCCGTTCGCCGTCCGGCAGGCTATGGACGTCCCCCTCGAGGATCAGCGTTCGCCCGAGTTTCCGGTCTTCATGCTCGATCTGTTTCGCGATCTGAAGAAGGCCTTCAAGACCGAAAAGGGCCAGGTGTTTGTCTTTCCGGCCACGGGCACGGGCGGCTGGGAAGCCGCCATCGTGAATACGCTGTCCCCCGGCGACAAAGTGTTGATCGCGGTCTTCGGTCAATTCTCCCATCTGTGGGCCGATCTTTGCCGCCGTCACGGCCTTGTCGTCGAAGTGGTGGACGTCGAGTGGGGCGAGGGCGTCCCGACGGAGATCTTCGAGCAGCGGCTGAAAGCCGACACGGCGCATGAAATCAAGGCCGTGTTGGTCTGCCATAACGAAACCGCGACCGGCGTCACCAGCGATGTCGCCGCCGCGCGCAAGGCGATCGACGCCGCCAAGCATCCGGCGCTGCTCATGGTCGACGGCGTCAGCTCGATCGCGAGCATCGACTTCCGGATGGACGAATGGGGGGTCGATCTCGCTGTTTCCGGATCGCAGAAGGGATTCATGCTCCCGGCCGGGCTCGCGATCGTCGGCGCCAGTCCGAAGGCGCTCGAAGCCCATAAGACGGCAAAGTGCCCGCGCTGCTTTTTGGATTTTGCGGACATGATCCGCACCAACCGGGACGGGTATTTCCCCTATACGCCGGCCACGACGCTGCTGCACGGATTGCGGGCCTCGATCGATATGCTTTTTGCGGAAGGTCTCGCCAATGTCTTCGCGCGCCATCACCGCCTCGCCGAAGGCGCGCGCTTGGCGGTCGCCGCGTGGGGGCTGACGCTGTGCGCGAAGGCGCCCAAATGGTATTCGGACACCGTAACGGTCGTCTGCGTGCCCAAGAACTTCAACAGCGAAGACGTCGTGAAGACGGCCTATTACCGCTATCAGATGTCGCTCGGCCTCGGCCTGGCGAAAGTTGCCGGGCGCGTCTTCCGCATCGGCCATATCGGCCACATCAACGAGATCATGGTCCTTCAGGCCCTGGCCGGCAGCGAAATGGCGATGCGCGATGTCGGCATCGCGGTGGAGGCGGGATCCGGCGTCGCCGCCGCCCAGGAACATTTCCGCAAGACCGCACCGCGGCTCGAGATGGGCAAGGTCGCTTGAGCAGGATGCGATCGGTGAAAATCTGCATTTATGGTGCCGGCGCCGTCGGCGGCTATCTGGCCGTCGGCCTTAGCTCGGTCGAGGGCGTGGAGCTGTCCCTCGTCGCGCGCGGCGCGCATCTTGCCGCCATGCGCGAGCGCGGGCTGAAGCTGCTGATCGACGGCGAGGAGCGGATTGCCCGGCCCCGGGCGACGGACAACCCCGCCGAGTTGGGCCCGCAGGATTATGTGATCGTCTGCCTCAAGGCCTATCAAGCCTGGGAAGTGGCCGCGCAAATGGCGCCGCTTCTGGGTCCGAATTCGGCCGTGGTGACCGCGCAAAACGGCGTGCCGTGGTGGTACATGCACGGCCTCAAGGCGCCGCACCATAACGCGCATCTCAGCAGCGTCGATCGGGACGACCGCCAATGGGATGCCATCGGACCGACGCGGGCGATCGGCTGCGTCGTCTATCCGGCCACGGAAATCGTCGAGCCGGGCGTGGTGCGGCACATTTACGGCAACCGTTTCTCGCTCGGCGAGCCCGACGGGACGATTTCGCAACGGTGCCAGCGCCTCGCGGAGCTGCTCAAGGCCGGCGGCTTCGATGCGCCGGTGTTGGAGGATATCCGCAGCGAGATCTGGCTGAAGCTGTGGGGCAATCTCTGCTTCAATCCGATCAGCGCCCTGACGCGGGCGACGCTCGATATCGTGACGACCGAGCCGGGGCTCCGCGCGCTGTCGTACAACATGATGGCCGAAGCAAAGGAAATCGCGACCCGGCTCGGCGCGTCGTTTCGCGTCGATGCCGACCGCCGGATCAACGGCGCCGCGCGCGTCGGCGCGCACCGAACCTCGATGCTGCAGGATTTGGATCATGGGCGCCGGCTCGAAATCGACGCCCTGCTCACCTCGGTGCAGGAAATGGGCAGGCTGGTCGCGGTTGCGACCCCCTACATCGACGCCGTGCTGTGTCTTGTTCAGCAGCTCGGGCGGTCGCTCCAGCTCTACCCGACCTTCCCCGAGGCGCCGGCGGCGCCGCGCGAGGTGGACATCGAAAGACTCGCCACGGCGAAATGAACCTGATGACCGATCGCGCGGTTCGCCCTAAATTGGCGCGGGCCCGTAGTTCAGTTGGTTAGAACGCGCCGCTCATAACGGTGTAGTCGCAGGTTCGAGTCCTGCCGGGCCCACCAGCCTTCGCTCGCGA
>DASRKX010000015.1:0-53260 GCA_035648735.1 Allostellaceae bacterium | reverse complement strand
GATCATCTGCGGCGCGCTGGTCGGCGCGAGCGGTACGCTGTTGACCGTTTTGATGGGACGCGCCATGAATCGTCCGCTCACCAACGTGCTGTTCGGCGCATTCGGCGCGGCCGGTGGAACCGAACCGGCCGCCGGAAGCGGCGGCCCGCAGCAGGTGCGCAGCGCCGGGGCCGACGACGTGGCCGTGATGCTAGGCTACGCCGCC
This sequence comes from Allostellaceae bacterium, assembly GCA_035648735.1. Taxonomy (GTDB): domain Bacteria; phylum Pseudomonadota; class Alphaproteobacteria; order ATCC43930; family CGMCC-115725; genus REEB95. Next base: position 53,055 of record DASRKX010000015.1, on the reverse strand, counting down.
AAGGTCGTGTTCGTTCCGGGCTACGGCATGGCGGTCGCACAAGCCCAGCACAGCGTCAAAGCGCTGGCCGACCAGCTTGAGAAGCGCGGCGTGAAAGTTGCGTACGCCATCCATCCGGTCGCCGGTCGCATGCCTGGGCACATGAACGTGCTGCTGGCCGAGGCCAACGTGCCCTATGACGAGGTGGCCGAGCTCGACGACATCAACCGCGACTTCGCCTCGACCGACGTCGCCTTTGTCATCGGCGCCAACGACGTGACCAACCCGGCGGCCAAGAACGATCCCAAATCGCCGATCTACGGCATGCCCATCCTCGACGTCGAGAAGGCGAAGACGGTGTTGTTCATCAAGCGCTCGATGGCGTCGGGCTATGCCGGCGTCGAGAACGAGCTGTTCTTCCGCGACAACACCATGATGCTCTTTGGTGACGCGAAAAAAATGTGCGAGCAGATCGTCAAATCCCTCGGCGCCTGAGGCATCGCGCGCCGGAACGAAAAAGCCGCCCCGAGGGCGGCTTTTTTATTTCGACCGGAAGGCTGGCCTAGTAGCCCTCGCGCTCCATGCGCTTGCGCAGCAGCTTGCGGTAGCGGCGCACCGCCTCGGCGCGTTCGCGGGCGCGGCGCTCGGAGGGCTTCTCGTAATTGCGACGGGCCTTCATCTCCCGGAAGACGCCTTCGCGCTGCATCTTTTTCTTGAGCACGCGAAGTGCCTGGTCGACGTTGTTGTCGCGGACGAGAACCTGCACGAGTGCGCTGCTCCATGAAACGAGAGAGGGACCGACCCGCCCCAACCCCGGACAGGGGCGGGACGAGGGCCGGCTCAATATCACGACTCTGGGAAATTGTGAAGCGGGTTTGCGCCAGCCCGCCTTTAGAGGGGGTGGGCCCGCAGCCAGCCCAAGGTTTCCGCGGCGCTGTGGTCGGGCGGGAACACCGGATAAAGCACGTCCTCGATGCGCCCGCCGCGGGTAATGAGGGTCAGCCGCTTGACCAGCCGCATGCCCTCCACCGTGAAGGTCGGGAGCCGGAGGGCCTCGGTCAGGGCGAATCCGGCGTCGCTCAGCACCGCGAAAGGCAGATGCAGGCGCGTCGCCATCTCGCGCTGATATTCCGGGGTCTGGGTGGAAAGGCCGAAAACCTCGGCGCCGAGCGCCGCGAGTTCCGCATGGCGGTCGCGGAAGGAGCAGGATTGCGGCGTGCAGCCGCGGGCGCCCGGAATGGCGTCCCAGCCCGCCGGCAGGGGCCGGTCCGGCACGCCGGTGCGCGGATAGGCATAGATCACGCTGCGCGGCGCGGCGCGCTTGGAAAGATCGATACTGCCGCCCAGGGTCGATGGCAGGGCGATCGCGGGCAGCGCGAGGCCCGGCAAATGCCGGCAGGCGCCGTCGTCGACGGGACGCGGCAAATCGGCCGGCAGGGGGAAATCGCGGCGGCTCGCCATCTCCCGATCATAGCCGATCGCGCAACTTTACGGCGAGGGACGGCGCCCCCATATTAGCGGCATGGCCATTCTCAAGCTCGCCCGCATGGGGCATCCGGTATTGCGCGCCAAGGCCGCGACGGTTGCCGACCCGGCCGCGCCCGAGATTCGCGACCTGGTGCGCGACATGGTCGAGACCATGGAGGAGGAAGGCGGCACCGGCCTAGCCGCGCCCCAGGTCCATGTGCCGAAACGAATCGTCGTTTTCTTCGTCTCCGAGGGCCGACTCACGGGACGGCCGCTCGACCAGAAGCAAGACCTCACCGTGCTGATCAATCCGGTGATCGAGCCCCTGACGACCGAGACGGAAATCGGCTGGGAGGCCTGTCTCTCGGTGCCGGGCCTCAAAGGCGCCGTGCCTCGCTTCACCCGCATCCGCTATCGCGGCGTCGGGCTGGACGGCAAGCCGATCGACCGTACCGTCGAGGGCTTTCACGCGCGCGTGGTGCAGCACGAATGCGACCATCTCGACGGCATTCTCTACCCTCAGCGCATGACCGATCTCGGCCTGCTGACTTACCTTGAGGAAGGCGCGCGCTTTCCGATCGAGCTGCCTGGAGCCGCGCCGCGGGCCGCCGAATGACCGACGATCATGCGCTCAAGGACCGGGTTCTGCGGGCACTCCTGCCGGCGGTGCCGTTCGACGGCTGGAGCCGCCGTTCGCTCGCCGCGGCGGGCGAGCGGGCCGAGCTCTCCGCCGCGGAGCTATCGTCGCTGTTTCCGCGCGGCGCCCGCGACGCGATATCCTGGTTCAGCCAGTGGGCCGATCGCGAGACCGAAAAAGCGCTCGCCAAGAAAAAGCTCGGCAGCCTCAAGCTGCGCGAGCGCATCGCGCTCGGCGTGACGACGAGGCTGGCGGTGCTCGAGCCGCATCGCGAGGCGGTGCGGCGCATGCTGACCGCCCTCACCCTGCCGCTCAATGTTCCGCTCGGCGCCAGGTTGCTTTACGGCACGGTCGACATGCTGTGGCATGCCGCCGGCGACCGCTCGACCGATTTCAGCTTCTATACCAAGCGCGGCCTGCTCGCCGGCATCTATGCCACGACGACGCTGGTCTGGCTCGACGACCGCTCCGCCGGCCACGCGACGACAAAGGCGTTCCTCGAGCGCCGCATTGCCGACGTCATGCGGATTCCGAAATTGCGCGCGCGGGTCGAAGGGGCATTCGGCGCGGTGACGGGACCGCTGAAGGCGATGGCGCGGTTCCGGAGCGGCGGCTAGCTCTTCGGCAGCAGCCGCGTGACGTGGCCCATCTTGCGGCCCGGCACGGGGGTCCCCTTGCCGTAGAGGTGAAGCCGCGCTTCGCCGTCGCCCAGCGCCGCCGGCCAATCCAGCACCTCGTCGCCGATCAGATTCTTCATCACGGCGTTGGCATGGCGCTCAACCGAGCCCAGCTTCAGGCCGCAAATCGCGCGCACGAGTTGCTCGAACTGGCTGGTCGCGCAAGCATCGATCGTCCAATGGCCGGAATTGTGCGGCCGCGGCGCGAGCTCGTTCACCAATACGCGTCCGTCCTTGGTGACGAACATCTCCACCGCCAGCACGCCGATGAGATTCATCTTCTGCACGATCAGCCGTGCGATGCGATCCGCCTCGCGCGCGACCGCGACCGCAAGGCGCGCCGGCGCGATGGTGGTATCGAGGATGTGATTGACGTGCCGGTTCTCGACCGCGGGATAGGCGGCAAGATCGCCGTCTTGGCCGCGCGCAACGATGACCGAGACCTCGCAGGCGAAATCGACCTTGGCTTCGAGAACGGCGACCGAGACATTGAGCCGCCGCCATGCCGCCGCCGTATCGTCACCCGCGGCCACGCCGAGCTGACCCTTGCCGTCATAGCCGAGGCGCGCTGTCTTGAGGATGGCATGCGGGCCGATCGCAGCCAGCGCGGCCGCCAGCCCGGCGGCGCTGTCGACCGCACGAAATTCGGTGGTGGCGACGCCGATGCCGCGGAGGAAATTCTTTTCCCTCAGCCGGTCCTGCGCAATCTCGAGCGCGGATGGCTCGGGATAGAGCGGCTTCAACGCGGCGAGGAAGCGCGCGGCCTCGACCGGCACGTTCTCGAACTCATAGGTCACGACGTCGACCGCCGCCGCGAAGCGCCTCAACGCCGCCTCGTCGTCATAACCGGCATCGGTCGCCGCATGCGTCACCTGCTTTGCCGGGCTGTCGGCTTCGGGCGCGAAAATATGGCAGCGATAGCCGAGACGCGCGGCAGCCAGCGCCGTCATCCGGCCGAGCTGCCCGCCGCCCAATATGCCGATGGTTGAGCCGGGTTCGATCATTCCCCGTCAGCGCCGTGGCGGCTTGAGCGCCACCGCAGCGGTCTGCCGCTTGCGCCAGCGCTCCAGCGCCGCCGCGACGCGCGCGTCCGAAACGGCAAGGATCGCCGCCGCCAGCAGCGCCGCATTGATGGCACCGGGCTTGCCGATGGCGAGGGTCCCGACCGGAATGCCTGCCGGCATCTGGGCGATTGAGAGAAAACTGTCGACGCCCTTGAGCGCCTTGCTCTCGACCGGCACGCCCAGAACGGGCAGCGACGTGAGCGAGGCGGCCATGCCGGGCAGATGGGCCGCCCCGCCGGCGCCGGCGATGATGACCTTGAGGCCGCGCTGCTTCGCGCTGCCGGCGTATTGGACCAGGCGCCGCGGCGTGCGATGGGCGGAGACGATCTTTGCCTCGTAGGGAATGCGCAGACGATCGAGGGCCTGCGCCGCGTGACGCATGGTCTTCCAGTCGGACGAGCTGCCCATGATGATTCCGACCGACGGCTTGGCGCGTTTCATCTCGATCCCTTCGCCCCGTTACGGCGTCGGAGCAGCGCGCATTATAGGTGCGGCTGCGCCGCGGGCAAGCGACGCGCGGCTAAAAGATGAGCTTGCTGCCGGCGAGAATGAGGGTCCCGGCGAGGACGAAGCGCAGCACCGCGTCGGGCACGCGTGTCGCACCGTAGCTGCCGATGACGATGCCCGGGATCGAGCCGACGAGCAGCGAGCCGAGCAAATGGGTGTCGATCGAGCCCATGATCCAGTGGCCCATGCCGGCCAGCAGCGTCAGCGGCACCGCATGCGCGATGTCGGAGCCGACGATGCGCACCGTCGGCAGCTTCGGATAAAGCAGGACCAACACGGTGGCGCCCAGGGCGCCGGCGCCGACCGACGAGATCGACACCAACACGCCGAGCACGGCGCCGGTCGAGATGGTCAAGATCGCCGTTCGCCGGTCGTCGAGCTCGCCGACATGCGCGGCATAGAGATTAACGATCCATTTCCGGAAGATCAGGACGCCCGCCGTCGCGAACAGCGCGCAGCCGAGCACAACGAGAATGAGGCTGTGCGCGGTGGCACCTTCGATGCCGAGGCGCGACAGGACGAGCAGCGTCAATGCCGTCGTCGGCAGGCTGCCGGTGGCAAGGCGGCGCACGATGCGCCAATCGATCGACCCGCTGAATCCGTGCACGAAAGTGCCGCCGGTCTTGGTCGCGGCGGCGTAGAGCAAATCGGTGCCGACGGCGGTCGCCGGATGGATGCCGAAAAGCAGGATGAGCAGCGGCGTCATCAGCGAGCCACCGCCGACGCCGGTCATGCCGACGAGAGCGCCGACGATAAAACCCGAGAGCGAATAGAGCGGATCGATCATCATGCCGCATCGTCCGATAAACAACGCGCTGGTCGCAACTACATATCTCCCGTGTTCAATTTGGAAAAAAGCGAACGAAGCAGGAAAGCGGAGAGGTGGAGTGCTTGCTATCGAGCCGGCGAAGCTTTTGCCATAATCCGGATTCAATCGGGAGCGACTAATCAGCGCATGGCGAAAAGCCGTCCAAAGCCCGCGCGCAAAGCGCCGAAATCCAGCCGTAGCGGCGCCGCCGAGCTGGCGCGGCTGCGTGGCGCCCTCGACGAGACCAAGCGGCAGCTCGATGGCACGCGCACGCGGCTGCGCGAGCTCGAGCGGCTGGTCGACGAAGATCCGCTCATGCCGGTCGCCAACCGGCGTGCCTTCCTGCGCGAACTGACGCGCATGATGGCATTTGCCCAGCGCTACGGCGGCACCGGCAGCCTGGTCTATTTCGACCTCAACAATCTGAAGCAGATCAACGACAGCCACGGCCACGCCGCAGGCGACGCGGCGCTGCTCCAGATCGCGCGCCTGCTGGTCGACGGCGTGCGCGCCAGCGACGTGATCGGCCGGCTGGGCGGCGACGAATTCGGGCTTCTGCTGGTCCAGGCCGACGCCGAGGCCGCCGAACGCAAGGCGGCTGAGCTCGCCCAGCTGATCGAGGCCTCGCCGCTTGAATGGCAAGGCGTACGCGTGCCGCTCGCCGTCGCCTATGGCGTGCGCGCCTTCACCGGCGGGGAAAATGCGGAGCGCGTCCTCGCCGCAGCCGACCGGGCGATGTACCGTCGAAAGCGAAAAAGCAGCTAGGCGATGATGTCCGGCAGCAGATTCGATTCGAGCCTGGTGATCTGATCGCGGAGCGCGAGCTTGCGACGCTTCAGGCGCTGCATGTCGAGCGGATTGCCCGAGGGCTTTTCCTCGAGGCGCAGGATGTCCTGATCGAGCCCGCGATGCTCGCTTTTCAATTTCTCGATCTTGACCTTGATCGCTTCGACGTCGAGATCCATCGGGGAAGGGCCTGCCGCGGCTGGTGAGGGCCGAATTATAGCAAACCGGCCGCCCCGCCGTGAGCGCCCCGAGGCCGTCCGTCCCTTGCGCCTTGCCGGGCCGGGTGGCGCCGGGCGCCGCCAAAATGCCCCAATAAAGCGCCCCAATGGCGCGCGATCGATCGCGGCAGGGAGCGACGCGTGGCGGAAGGCGGGCACAAGACCATTGGGTTGTTGACCAGCGGCGGCGACTGCGCCGGCCTCAATGCCGTCATTCGCGCCGTGGTTTCCCGCGCCGTCGACGGCCATGGCTGGCAGGTGCAAGGCATCCGCCAAGGCACGCATGGGCTGCTACGCCGCCCGGTGGAAGCGATCGCGCTGACCCCCGCCGTCGCGGGCGCCGAGATCGTGCGGCTGGGCGGCACCATCCTCGGCACCACCAACCAGGGCGATCCCTTCGCTTTTCCCCTGCCCGACGGCACGCGAATCGACCGGTCGGCGGAGGTCATCGACGGCATCAGGCTGCTCGGCCTCGATGCGCTGATCGGCGTCGGCGGCGACGGCAGCTTCGCCATTCTGCGCCGGCTGGCGCAGCAAGGCGGCATCCCGCTGGTCGGAATTCCCAAGACCATCGACAACGACGTCGGCGCGACGGAAAGCTCGGTCGGCTACGATACCGCCGTCATGGTGGCGACCGAGGCGCTCGACCGGCTGACGCCGACGGCGGCGAGCCATGCGCGCGTCATGATTCTCGAAGTGATGGGACGCGACGCCGGCCACATCGCGCTCGCGGCCGGCATCGCCGGCGGCGCCGACGTGATCCTCATTCCCGAGATCGCCTATCGCATCGAGACCGTGGCGGCGCATGTCGAAAAGATCAGGCGCGGCGGACGCAATTTCGCGCTGGTGGTGGTCGCGGAGGCGGTGCCCGACCGCATGGGCGAGCGGGTCACGCGCCGCCAGGGCAGCGGCGCCTCGACCTATGGCGGCGTCGGGGAAAAGCTGGCGCATGCGATTGCCGAAATGACCGGCGCCGAGACCCGCGTCACCGTCCTGGGCCATGTCCAGCGCGGCAGCCCGCCGACCTGGAACGACCGCGTCATCGGGCAGGCCTTCGGCGTTCATGCCGTCGATCTCATCGCCGCCGGCCGCTTCGACCGCATGGTGGCGTGGCAGAATCGCCGCGTGGTCGACGTGCCCCTGGCGGAGATCGTCGCCCGGTCGCAGCAGGTCGAGCCGGACAGCGCGCTGCTGCGAACCGCGCGCGGCCTCGGCATTTGCCTGGGCGATGCGTGAGCCCTGGAATGGTTTTGGCTTAGACGCTAAGCGCCTGAAAAGCCGCGATTCCTCAAATTTTTTCTTTTGTCACTTGGTGGCCGCGGCGCCACGGCGTTACCCTTTGCGCGTCACTATCCCTTCGCCTGAGGAGGAGCCATGACGTTGGAGCATCATCTCGACGACCTTCGCGCCCGCCACCGCACGCTCGAAGACGCCATCCAGCGCGAACACCACCGACCGATGCCCAATGAAGAAGCGCTCTCCGATCTGAAGCGACAAAAACTTCGAATAAAAGATCAGCTCGTCGAGCTCGAGCACGCGCGTTAGCGCGGCACGCCGGATTTCGCCGCGCGACTAGCGCGGCACCGGCGCGAGCATTACCGTCGCATCCACCGTGATACCGATCGTGGCGTCGCCCGCCTCGGCGACGGGTGGCGGCATCGCGGCGGGCGCGGCGGCGGCCATGACCCGCAGGATAACGGGCGGCGTCGACACGTTGCCGACGTGGAGCTCGGCGTAGCGGTCGACCTGCGTGCCGAGCGTTGTCGCGATGCGCGCGGCGCGGGCCCTGATCTGCGTCAGCGCCGCATCGGTCAGCTCGTCCTGCGCCGCCTTCGCCGCCGCGGGCGAAAGATCGGCGGAAAGGTTGGTCATCGTCAGCCCCTGCTGCTGCAGCGCCGCGGCGACTTCGAGCAGGGCGCCGAAATCCGACGCGGTCAGGCGCAGCCCCTGGCTACCATGCCAGCGCACGGTTTTCTCCTTGGCGTCGCGCTCCTGATAGACATTATAGCCGGCGGTTTCGACGGCGACACTCGGGGCCTGCTTGGCGCGCGCCAGCGCCGCATTCATGCGCCGGTTGATCTCGGCCTGGACATGCACCGGATCGGCGTCAATCGCCTCGACCCGTAGATCGGCGTGGAGGCGATCGCGCGGCAAGGTCTTCTCGGCGCGCTCCGAGAGCGTCAGTTTGGTGGCGTCCGCGGCCGGTGGCGGGGCGGGCTGGGCGAAGGCGGGCAACGCGAGCGCCGCGGCCGCCAGGATTGCGATAAGAACCGATCGGATCATTTGAGCTCCCTCGCCTGCTCGCGCAGCAGGTATTTCTGGACCTTGCCGGTCGAAGTCTTCGGCAGCGGGCCGAACACCACGGTCTTGGGGATCTTGAACCCGGCAAGGTTGGCGCGGCAATGCGCGACGATATCCTCAACGCCGGCGCGCGTCAGGGGTTTCAAGGTGACGAAGGCGCAGGGGCTTTCGCCCCATTTCGCGTCCGGACGTCCCACCACCGCGGCTTCGAGCACGGCCGGGTGGCGGTAGAGCACGCTCTCGACCTCGATGGTCGAGATATTTTCGCCGCCCGAAATGATGATGTCCTTGGAGCGGTCCTTGAGCTCGATATAGCCGTCGGGATGCGCCACGCCGAGGTCGCCGGTGTGGAACCAGCCGCCGGCGAAGGCCGCCGCCGTCGCCGCCGGGTTCTTGAGATAACCCTTCATCACGATATTGCCGCGCATGAAGACCTCGCCCAGGCCCGCGCCGTCGCGCGGCATGGGCGCCAGACTTTGCGGATCGGCGACCATCAGGCCTTCGAGCACGGGATAATTGACCCCCTGGCGCGCCTTGAGCGCCGCGCGCTCCGCCGCCGGCAGATCGTCCCATTCGCCGTGCCAGGCGCAGGTCACCGCGGGCCCGTAAACCTCGGTCAGGCCGTAAACATGGCTGATGGCGAAGCCCAGCTTTTCCATACCCTCGATCACCGCGGCCGGCGGCGGCGAGCCCGCCGTCATCAGCTCGACGCGGCGGCCGAGCTTGCGCTTCGCCTCGGGAGGCGCGTTCAGCAGCAGGTTCATGACGATGGGCGCGCCGCAGAGATGCGTCACGCCATGCGCCTCGATCGCGGCGAAGATGGCGGCGGGCTCGACGCGGCGCAGGCAGACATGCGTGCCGGCCAGCGCCGTCACCGTCCAGGGAAAGCACCAGCCGTTGCAGTGGAACATCGGTAGCGTCCAGAGATAGACCGGGTGCGGCGGCATGCCCCAGGTCATGACGTTTCCGAGCGCGTTCAGATAAGCCCCGCGGTGATGATAGACGACGCCCTTGGGATTGCCGGTGGTGCCCGAGGTATAGTTGAGCGCGATGGCATCCCATTCGTCCGCCGGCCCATGCCAGGCGAATTCCGGATCGCCGGTGGCGAGGAAGCGTTCGTAATCCATCGCGCCGAGCATCTTTCCCGGCGGCGCCAGTTCGTCGTCGATGTCGATCACCAGCGGCCGCCGCTTGAGCGATGTCAGCGCCACCTCGACCACCGGGGCGAATTCGCGATCGGTGATCAGCACCTTGGCCTCGCCGTGCTCCAGGATGAAGGCGATGGTGGCGGCATCGAGCCGGATGTTGAGCGCGTTCAAGACCGCGCCCGCCATCGGCACGCCGAAATGCGCCTCGAAGGCCTCGGGCGTGTTGGCCGCCATGAGAGCGACGGTGTCGCCCTTGCCCACGCCCGTCGCGCGTAGCGCGGCGGCGAGCCGGCGGCAACGCCCGTAGCTTTCCTTCCAGCTGTAGCGCCGCTGGCCATGCACGACGGCGAGGCGGTCGGGATAGATTGCGGCGGCGCGGGCGATGAATCCGAGAGGCGACAGCGGCACGTAATTGGCCGCGTTGCGGTCGAGCCCGGTATCGTAAGGGTTGGCCATCCCGATCCCTTTGCGCGGCTTGGCAAGGCGCCGCCTTTACCGCACATTTGTAAGCGGGGAGGAGAACGATGGCCAGCCGTTACGACGAGATCTACCGCCGCTCCCTCGCCGACCCCGAGGGTTTCTGGGACGACGCGGCGCAGGCAATCGATTGGGAGAAGCGCTGGGAAACGGTCCTCGACCGCAGCCGGCCGCCCTTCTATCGCTGGTTCGCCGGCGGCGTGCTCAATACCTGCTGGAACGCGCTGGATCGCCACGTCGAAGGCGGGCGGGCCGATCAGGCGGCGCTGATCCACGACAGCCCGGTCACCGGCACCATCAAGAAATTCACCTATCGGGAATTGCGCGACGCGGTCGCGCTTCTGGCGGGCGTGCTGCAGGCACAGGGCGTCGGCAAGGGCGACCGGGTGCTGATCTACCTGCCGATGGTGCCGGAGGCGCTCATGGCGATGCTCGCCTGCGCGCGCATCGGCGCGATCCATTCCGTCGTCTTCGGCGGCTTCGCCGCGCCCGAGCTGGCCTCGCGCATCGACGACGCGACGCCCAAGATGGTGCTGAGCGCGTCCTGCGGCATCGAGGCGAGCCGGATCGTTCCCTATAAGCCGCTGCTCGACCAGGCGATCGAGCTCGCGAAATCGAAGCCGGTCGCCTGCCTTATCCTGCAGCGCCCGCAACTGACCTGCGATCTGGTGAAGGGCCGCGATTTCGACTGGCGCGAAGCGACGGAACAGGCGAAGCCGGTACCTTGCGTTCCCGTGCTGGCGACCGATCCGCTCTACATCCTCTACACCTCCGGCACCACCGGCCTGCCCAAGGGCATTGTGCGCGACAATGGCGGGCACGCGGTGGCGCTCGCCTGGTCGATGCCGAATGTCTACGGCATGAAGCCGGGCGAGACCTGGTTCACCGCCTCGGATGTCGGCTGGGTGGTCGGCCACAGCTACATCGTCTATGCGCCGTTGTTCCACGGGCTGACCACGATCCTGTTCGAGGGCAAGCCGGTCGGCACGCCCGACGCCGGCACCTTCTGGCGCGTCATAGCGCAGCACGGCGCCGCCGCGATGTTCACCGCCCCCACCGCCTTCCGCGCCATCAAGCGCGAGGATCCCGACGGCCTTCTTATCCGCAAACACGATCTGTCAAAGTTCCGGACATTGTTCCTGGCCGGCGAGCGCGCCGATCCGCCGACCGTCGCCTGGGCCGAGCGGCAGTTGAAGGTGCCGGTGATCGACCATTGGTGGCAGACCGAGACCGGCTGGACGATCGCCGGCAATTGCGTCGGCCTCGGCCAGTTGCCGGTGAAGCACGGCTCGGCGACCAAGCCGGCGCCGGGCTACGACCTCAAGGTGCTCGATGCGGCGGGCCACGAGATGAAGCGCGGCGAGGTCGGCGCGCTCTGTGCCAAGCTGCCGATGCCGCCGGCCTTTGCGCCGACGCTGTGGAACGCCGACGAACGCTTCATCGAGGCCTATCTCGCCGAATATCCGGGCTATTACCACACCGCCGATGCGGGCTATATCGACGACGATGGCTACGTCTTCGTCATGTCGCGCACCGACGACATCATCAACGTCGCCGGCCATCGCCTGTCGACGGGCGCCATCGAGGAAGTGCTGGCGGCGCATCCCGAAGTCGCCGAATGCGCCGTCATCGGCGCCGCCGACGCCCTGAAGGGCGAAGTGCCGGTCGGATTCCTGGTGCTGAAATCGGGCTCGAAGCTGGCGCCGGGCGCCATCGCCGCCGAGGCGGTGAAGCTGGTGCGCGAGCGCATCGGCCCGGTGGCGAGCTTCAAGACGGCGGTGGTGGTGGAGCGGCTACCGAAGACGCGCTCCGGCAAGATCCTGCGCGGCACGATGCGGCGCATCGCCAATGGCGAGGAGTACAAGATGCCGGCGACGATCGACGACCCGGCGATCCTGGCGGAGATCGCCGCGAGCCTGAAAGGCGCGGGTTACGCGAAGAATTAGCGGATTTAAGAGATACGGAGTTCTAATTGGAAACAATCCCGAGGCATGGTCCGCTCGTCTGTTCTAAGTGTTTTCCTGTAAACCAACCGGTCGTTGAATCGAATGGATGGCGGTTGGTCAATGACCCCGGCTTGTGGGGTGCACGCGATCCCCTAGTCTTAGTTCTCGGTCAATCTAAGGGGAACACGCAACTACGTGTGCAGCGTGGCGGAGAATTTGACCGCGTTGCGTTTGCTGGTCTCCGCGAACGGCTAGCAGATGTCCTCGCGGTGATCGGGATTGAACTTAACCGCGAAAATCTTGACCGACACTTTAGTCACGCAGAAGCAGATGTCGCGTTCGCGTCAGTAGTCCGCTGTTCTCTATCAGATCCAAATGGTAAGACGTCAGGATCGCCTATCATTGCTGCGATGGATGATAGTGTAGCTGAAAATTGGATAACCGAATGCATGCGGACATGGCTACTTCAGCCGACTCCACGCTTGCGGGTCGTTGTCATGCTTGGAATTACGCCAGCTTACGTGAAGGGAATAATGAGAAAATTAAAAGAGCTTCACTACGGTACCTTCGAGCAATTGGATGTTCTGGTTGCACGAGCAGTTGGCGTGTTATGGGTCTTCGCTCAACACCCATCCCGAATTTCTGAGAATCATTATCGCCGCTGGATTTCAATGGCACCGTACTCGGCGCGCGATGCAGTTCACAAATACGTTAAAACCGCTCTACATATTTAGCGGAGTCGCTTAACTCGCTCTCCACTACGCCGCCGGCTCCTCGGCCGCGGCGGCGATATCCTCGGCGCTCGGCGGCTGAACCAGCGGCGCATCGCCGACGGGCTTCTTGCCCTTGTTGGCGCGCGCCACCGCCTTTTCCAGCTCTTCCATGGTGCACAGGCCGAGCGCCACCGGGTGGCGCGGCTTGATGTTGGTCGTGTTCCAATGCGTGCGATCGCGCACCGCGTGGATGGTCGGCTTGGTGGTGCCGACCAGCTTGGAGATCTGGCCGTCGCTGAGCTCGGGATGGTTCTTGATGATCCAGGAGATGGCGTCGGGCTTGTCCTGGCGCTTGGCGATCGGCGTATAGCGCGGGCCCTTGTGCTTCACCAGCTGGGGCGGAATCGCCGCCGAGGCAAGCTGGAGCCGCAGCTCCGGATCCTTCTGGCAGCGCTCGATCTCGTCCATGGTGATCTGGCCGTTGGCGATCGGGTCGAGGCCCTGCATCTGGACCGCAACCTCGCCATCGGCGATCGCCTGCACTTCGAGGGCATGCAGGCCGCAGAACTCCCCGATCTGATCGAAGGTCAGCGTCGTATTCTCGACCAGCCACACCGCGGTGGCCTTGGGCATCAACGGAAGCGCCATTATTCCTCCTGAAAAGCCGCGCGCCACGACGCGCTTATCAGCGCGCTTCCAGGCGACGGCTCGTGTCTAGGATGCCCGGTTATATAGTCGCTCCCGGCCCCGCTGAGAAGCGGAAATCGTCCGATTCAGAGGCTATTCAGAGGGTCAGGACGATCTTGCCGATATGCTCGGAGCTTTCCATCAGGCGGTGGGCCTCGGCGGCCTGGGCCAAGGGAAAGGTCTTGTAGATCACCGGCTTGAGCTTGCCGGCCTCGAGCAGCGGCCAGACCTCGCGCTGGAGGGATTGGGCGATGGCGCCTTTCTGCTCGACCGATCGGGCCCGCAAGGTCGAGCCGGTGACGGTCAGGCGCTTCATCATCAGGACGCCGAAATTGACCTCCGACATGTTGCCGCCAAGCAGCGCGATGATGACGACGCGGCCCTCGATGGCGAGCGCGCTCAGATTGCGCGGCACGTAGGGGCCGCACACCATGTCGAGGATGAGGTCGACGCCGCGGCCGGCGGTCGCCTCCTTCACCACCTTGACGAAATCCTCGTTCTTGTAATCGATGGCGCGCGTCGCCCCCAGCTTCTCGGCGGCCTTGCACTTTTCCGCGCTGCCGGCGGTGGCGAAGATCGGCGCCGCGCCGAATTCGCGCGCCAATTGAATGGCCGTGGTGCCGATGCCCGAGGTGCCGCCGTGAATCAGCACGCTTTCGCCGCGCTTCAGATGGCCGCGGTCGAAGAGATTGGTCCACACGGTGAAATAGGTTTCGGGCACCGCCGCCGCCTCGATCATCGATAAACCCTTCGGCACCTTCAGGCATTGCGCCTCGGGCGCCGGGCAATATTCGGCATAGCCGTGACCCGTCACCAAGGCGCAGACCTTGTCGCCGAGCTTGAAGCGGCCGGCGCCGGCGCCGAGCACCGCCACCGTGCCGGCGATCTCGAGGCCGGGAATGTCGGAGGCACCCGGCGGCGGCGGATAGCTGCCCTGGCGCTGCGCGACATCGGGCCGGTTGACCCCCGCCGCCTCGACCTTGACCAGGATTTCGCCGGCACCGGGCTTGGGCAGCGGCCGCTTCGCCGGGCGCAGCATGTCGGGCGCGCCGGGCTCGCGGATTTCGATGACGGTGATCTCGCTCGGCAGGGCTGACATGGGCGGCCTCTCTTGTTTTCTTGCGGCGGATTGCACCCTTAGCCCGATCGCGCCACACTGGCAACAGCCCTGGGCGCAAGGGAGGCCCGCATGGAAGAGGAAGATCTCCGGCCGCAACGCATGCCGCCGAAGAAGAAGGATTTGACGCCTTTGGCCGTGGCGGAACTGCAATCCTATATCGCCGAGCTCGAAGCCGAGATCGCGCGCGCCCAGGCCGAAATCGCCGCCAAGAAGCAGCAGCGCGGCGGCGCCGAAAATCTGTTCAAGCGATAAGGATCGGAAGCATGGCTTTACTGACCGGCAAGACCGCCATCGTCACCGGCTCGACCAGCGGCATCGGCCTGGCGATCGCCCGCGCCCTGACCGCCGAGGGCGCCGCCATCATGATGAACGGCTTCGGCGACAAGGCTGTCATCGACAAGCTGCGCGGCGAGCTGGCGGCGAAGAACGGCGGCAAGGTTGGCTATAACGGGGCCGATATGAGCAAGCCGGCGGAGATCCGGACGCTCGTCGCGGAGGCGACAAAACAATTCGGCGCGGTCGATATCCTGGTCAACAACGCCGGCATCCAGCATGTGGCACCCATCGTCGATTTCCCGGAGGACAGATGGGATGCGATCATCGCCATCAACCTCTCCGCCGCCTTCCATGCGACCAAGGCAGCGCTGCCGCTGATGACCAAAAAGCGCTGGGGCCGGATCATCAACATCGCCTCGGCGCATGGCCTGGTCGCCTCGGCCCAGAAGGTCGCCTATGTCGCGGCCAAGCACGGCATCGTCGGCTTGACCAAGACCACCGCCATCGAGGCGGCGAATGACGGCATCACCTGCAACGCCATCTGCCCGGGCTGGGTGCGCACGCCGCTGGTCGAGAAGCAGATCGAGGCGCGCGCCAAGGCGACGGGCCAGAAGGTCGAGGACGCGGCGAAGGCCCTGCTCGGCGAGAAGCAGGCGATGCTGTCTTTCGTCACCGTCGAGCAGCTCGGATCGCTCGCAATCTTCCTGTGCAGCGACGGCGCCGCCACCATGACCGGCGTCACCCTGCCGATGGATGGCGGCTGGACCGCGCAATGAGCCGATGACCGAAGCCAAATTCCCGAAATTCTCGACCCTCAGCCTGCATGCCGGGCAGAAGCCCGACCCGGTGACCGGCGCGCGCGCCGTGCCGATCTACCAGACGACGAGCTACGTCTTCCGGGACAGCGACCACGCCGCTTCGCTCTTCAACCTGGAGGAGCCGGGCTACATCTACACGCGCATCGGCAACCCGACGGTGGCGGTGCTGGAGGAGCGGCTGGCGGCGCTCGAAGGCGGCGTGGGATCGGTGGCAACGGCCAGCGGCCAGGCGGCGCTGCATCTCGCCATCGCCACGCTGATGAGCGCGGGATCGCACATCGTCGCGGCGGCGTCGCTTTACGGCGGCTCGATCAACCTGTTGAAGCTCACCTTGCCGCGCTTCGGCATTAACGCCAGCTTCGTCGATCCGCGCGACCCGGCGGCCTTCCGCCGCGCCATTCGGCCCGAGACGCGGCTGGTCTTCGCCGAGGTGCTGGGCAATCCGGGCCTCGAAGTGCTCGACATTCCGGCTGTAGCCAAGGTGGCACACGACGCGGGCTTGCCGCTGCTGGTCGACGCCACCTTCGCCACGCCCTATCTCCTGCGGCCGATGGAACACGGCGCCGATCTGGTGGTGCATTCCGTCACCAAATGGATCGGCGGCCATGGCATCGCCATCGGCGGCATCGTCATCGACAGCGGCCGGTTCGATTGGGAGAAATCGGGCAAATTTCCGACCCTGACCGAACCCTATGCCGGCTATCACGGCATCGACTTCGTCGAGGAATACGGGCCGCAGGCCTTCGTCATGCGTGCCCGCGCCGAAGGCGTGCGCGATTTCGGCGCCTGCATGAGCCCGACCAACGCCTTCCATCTCCTCCAGGGCGTCGAGACGCTGGGCCTCCGCATGGAGCGGCACATTGCGAACACGCGGCGCATCCTGCAATTCCTCAAATCGACGCCGGCGGTCGCCTGGGTCTGCCATCCCGAGCTGCCCGAGCATCCCGATCATGCGCTGGCGCAGCTTCTGTTTCCCAAGGGCGCCGGTTCGATTGTCAGCTTCGGCATCAAGGGCGGGCGCGACGCCGGCAAGCGCTTCGTCGACGACCTTCATCTCATCTCGCACCTGGCCAATGTCGGCGACGCCAAGACGCTGGTCATCCATCCCGCGAGCACGACGCATCAGCAGATGGACGCGGCCGGGCTCAAGGCTGCCGGTGTCGGCGAGGACATGATCCGCCTCTCGGTCGGGCTCGAGGATGTCGAGGATATCATCGCCGACCTCGAGCGCGCGCTGCGCGCCTCGCAAAAGGCGCCCCGGGCCAAGGCGGTGGAGTAGATGGAGCTCACCGTCAACGGCAAGCGCGCCTTTGCCGCCACGGGCGGCCGCGCCTTCGATCTTGCTTTGCCGACGGTGGCGCTGCTGCACGGCGCCGGCATGGAGCACAGCATCTGGGCGCTGCAATCCCGGGCATTGGCCCATCACGGGCGCAATGTCGTGGCGCTCGATTTTCCCGGCCACGGCCGGAGCGACGGGCCGCCGCTCGCCACTGTCGAGGCCCTGGCGGATTGGGTGCTGGCAGCGCTGAAGGCAGTGGGTGCGACACAGTTCCGCCTCGCCGGCCACAGCTTTGGCGCGCTGGTGGCGCTCGAGACGGCGTCGCGCGCGGGATCCTCCTGCGAGCGGCTGGCGCTGGTGGGGTTCGCGCCGGAGATGCGCGTCCATCCGGATTTGCTCGGCGCCGCCCGCGCCGGCGCGCACCTCGCCGCGGAGCTGATGGTCGCCTGGAGCTTCGGCCTCGGCGGCTTGACCGGCGGCAACCCGGCGCCCGGCCTGTTCCTTCCCGAAAGCGCGCTGCGACTGATCGAGCGCGCACCGGCGGCGAGCCTCGCCGCCGACCTCGCCGCCTGCGACGCCTATCGCGGATCCCTCGCCGCCGCCCAGCGCGTATCCTGTTCGGTGCTGTTGCTGCTCGGCGACCAGGACGGCATGACGCCGGCGCGCCACGGCGAGGCCTTCGCCCGGCATTTCGCTCAAGCACAAGTCAAAATCCTGCGCCACACCGGCCACATGATGATGGTCGAGCAGCCGCGCGCGACGCTCGACTCGCTTTTCGCCGCGCTTTAGCCCCACTCGACTCGCGCGCGCCGTTGACGCCTCGCGGCGGATAAGCGAGGCTCGCGGCGCGCGGGAGGAAGATCACGGCGTTGGATTCGCTCAACTCGGTGCGGCGCATTTTCTCCGGCCCGGTGCTGGCCGCCATCTGGATTATTCTTTGCGCTCTCTTCGTCACCGGCTTCATCGGCTGGAGCCAAGTCGCGGCGGCGCCGGCGGCCGGCCAGGGCGTGCTGCTGCTGACCGCCTTCCTGCCGGCGACGCTGCTCTGGGCGCTCGCCAATACGCGTCGCCGGGCCGGCGAATTCGCCGACGCGACGGCCCGGCTTTCCGACCAGCTCGACCGGCTCTATTCGCCCTCGGAGGAGCGCGACCGCCGCGCCCATGAGGCGCTGCTGGCGCTGCGCCGCCAGGCCGAGGAGCTTGCCGGCGAAGTCGACAAGACGGTGCAGCGGATCGAGGGCGCCGCCGACAATCTGGGATCGCGGCTCCATGAATCGATGCGCACGGTCAACGCCGCGATGGAACGCGCCGAATACGCCCGCAGCGACCTTGACGCGGCGGTGGGGCCGCTCGGCCGGCTGGTCGAGACCCTGGGCGCGGAGAGCGCCGCCATCGAGCGCACGGTGAAGCGCGATCTGGGCGAGGTCAGCGCGCGGCTCGCCGAGCATGTCGAGGACGTGGAAAAGGCCATCGACCGGGCCGTCGGCACCGCGACGGAAAAAGCGGCGAACCGTGCCGGCCAGATCGAGCGCGACATCGGCCAGGCGATGGAGAAGGCGATCGGCGCCGCGGCCGAACGCCTCGGCCGCGAGACCGAAAGCTTCCGTCTGGCGGTCGACCGCAGCACCGACGGCGCGGTCGGACGCTTTGCCGAGCAATCGGCGACGGCCGAGCGGCGGCTGACCGAGGCTGCCACACGGATCGAAGGCGTCGGCCAACAGGTCAAGACCGCCGCCGATACCGCGAGCGACGCCGCCGAGGCCGCGATCACCCGCGTCGAGGGCGCGGCCGAGAAGATCCACAGCGCCGCGGCCGAGCTGACGCGGCAATCGGGCGACGCGGCGAAGGATGCCGAAGCCGCCGGCGACGTGTTGACCCGGCGGGTGCAGAGCCTCAACCAGGCGGCGGGCGAAGCGCTGCTGCGCCTGAAAGAAGTCGGCGATAATTTCACCGTGCAGGCCGAGGCGCTGACTCAGGCGGCGCGGCAAGGCGGCGGGCGGGTCGACGAGCTGAGCGAGACGGTGCGGCTGCGGACCCAGGAGCTGACGGCGCAGAGCGAGCGGGCGCTGACGATGGTCGGCGCCGTGGGCGACGCGCTGCGGGCGCGCGGCGCGGAAGTCAACGCCGCGGCCGAGGCCGGCGCCCAGACCATCCGCGGCGCGGTGACGGCGCTCGAGCAGAGCGGAGTCAATCTCGGAGCGCGCGTCAGCGAGATCGAGCTCGCCGCCGAACAGGCTCGCGCCGGCCTTGGGCGTGCCGGCGAGGGCTTCGACGAGCAGGCGCGGCGGCTGATTGCCGCAGCGGCCGAAGGCGGCGCCCGGCTCAACGAGGGCGGCGACGGGCTGCGCCAGCAGGTTCTCGTCCTGCGCGAGACGACCGACCAGGCGGCACAGCAGGCGACCAGGGTCGGCGAGACCTTCGCCCGCGAGGTCGAGCAATTCACCCGCGCGCGCGACGCCATCGCCGCCGAGGTCACCGAGCTGCGCGCGCGGCTGCAGCACCATGCCGAGGAGATGGCGCGGACCACCGACGTGGCGATGAGGAACGCCGGCGGCGCGGCCGACACCTTCCAATTGCACACCGAACGCCTCAAGGAGGCCGCGGCCACGGTCGGCGCCCAGGCGCAGGCCGTCGGCGCCGAGTTGACCCGGCAATTGAACGAGATTCGCAGCGGGGCCGAGAATCTGTCGGCGCTGGGCAATCGCGTCGGCGTCACGCTCCAGGCCGGCATCGCCGAGATCACCCAGGCGAGCGACCGCGCCACCGGCCGCGCCGAGGAAGTCACGCAAAGCTTCGCCGAGCAGGGCCGCATCCTGAGCCAGGTCAGCGAGCTGGCCTTGCAGCATTTGACCGCCAGCGGCGAGGCGTTGCGCGCCCGCGCCCAGGAGGTCTCGGACGCCGTCGGCAACGCCGAAGGTAGCATCGACGCTTTGGGCGATCGTTTCACGGAGAAAAGCCAGAACGTCGCTGCCGCCGGTGAGATCGCCCGCGCCAAGCTCGAGGAGGTCAGCGGCATGTTCGGCCAGCAGGTCCAGCAGCTCGCCGTGGCGATCGAGCGCACCGTGGTGCGTGTCGAGGCGGCCCGCAACGGGCTCAACGAGCATTTCGTCGCCATCGGCAACGCCACCGATCTGGTGGCGCAACGGCTGCAGGAAATGGGCGAGACGGCGGAATCGCAGCTCGCCGGCCTGGCCGCCGCCGGCGCCCAGATGACCGACCGCGGCGACAAGGCCTCGGAATCGATGCGCCGCCAGCTGCGCGAGCTCAACGCCGCGCTCGACGCCACCGCCACCCGCCTCGAAGGCGTGCGCGCCGCGCTGAGCGACCATGCGGCGCAACTCAACGGCGCCACCGACATCGCCGTCGAGAAGCTGCGCGACGTGATCGAGGTCTATGACGGCCAATCGACCGCGCTGGTCGCCGCCGCCGAGCGCATCAACGTCACGGCGCGGCAGGCGAGCAACCTTTTCGGCGACCAGACCACAACCATGCTCAAGGCGGCGGGCGAGGCCGCGAGTTTGGCCAAGGAGGCGCAGGAAAAATCGGTCGTTAACCAGCAGGAAAATTTCCTGCGCCAGGCGACCTACATGATCGAGGCGCTGCAATCCCTCGCCGTCGACATCACCAAGGCCCTCGACCAGCCGGTGCCGGAAGCGATCTGGCGCCGCTTCCACGCCGGGGAACGCGGCGTCTTCATCCGCCATCTGCTCCAGGCGCAGGAGCGCCAGGCCAGCGCCGTCATCAAGAAGCAGTTCGAGGACGACACGACATTCCGCGAGCATGCGATGCGCTATCTCGACCAGTTCGAGAATCTGCTCGCCCAGGCGCGCGCCTGCGACCATCTCGATGTGCTGGGCACGACCTTCGTCACCGCCGATGTCGGCAAGCTCTACATGATCCTGGCCAACGCGGTCGGCCGGCTGAAGAACTAACCGGACAAAATAAGAGGGCGGTCCCGTTTCCGGGATCGCCCGCTATTCGTCCCTACAAAAGGGGTAATGGCGGTCTATTTCTTGAGGCCGGTGCCCTGGAAACGCTTGTTGAAGCGCGCCAACTGGCCGCCGTCGATCAGCTTCTGCTGGCCACCGGTCCAGGCCGGATGCGAGCGGGAATCGATCTCGAGATGGAGCGTGTCGCCCGGCTTGCCGTAGGTCGACCGCGTCTTGTAGGTCGTCCCATCGGTCATGATGACCGTGATCTCGTGGTAATCCGGGTGGATGTCGGCTTTCATGACCTGATGCTCCGCAGGAAGGCGGGCTTTATAGCCCCAAGGCGCCCGCCACGCAACCCGGAGCGCTTCGCCGGAGCAGCCTTATCCCGTAAGATGGTCCCCCTGGCCGAAACGAGGGGTTCCCCATGGACGACATCAACAACCCGTTCACCAATCCCTTCAGCCCGCTGCTGCCGACCCTGCCCCTGCCGCTTAATGGCCCGCTGATGCCTGCCGTGGCGCCTCGCCGCCGGAAGCCGAAGCGGCGCCAGCCGGCGAAGCGTAAAACCGGACGCAAGCCGACCAAACGCAAGCCGAAAAAGCGCAAAGCGACGGGGCGGAAGGGCCGCAAGCGCTGATCAGCGCTCGGTCAGCTTGAGCTCGATGCGGCGGTTCTTGCGGTAGGAATCGTCGCTGGTGCCGGTGTCGATCGGCTGATATTCGCCGAAGCCGGCCGCCGCCAGGCGATTGGGCGGCACGCCCTGGTCGATCAGGAACCGCACGACCGATTGCGCCCGCGCCGAGGACAGCTCCCAATTCGAGGGGAATTGCGCCGTGCTGATCGGCCGCTTGTCGGTATGACCGTCGACGCGCAGAACCCAATCGATGTTCGTCGGGATTTCGGCGGCGATCTGCTTCAGCGCCTGGGCGACCGATGTCAGCTGCTTCTTGGCGGCATCGGTCAGCTCGGCGCTGGCCGGGTCGAACAGCACCTCGGACTGGAAGACGAAGCGGTCGCCGACGACGCGGATGTCGGGCCGATTGCCGAGGACCTCACGTAACCGGCCGAAGAATTCCGACCGGTATTTCGCCAATTCCTCGACCTTGGTGGCGAGCGCCGTGTTGAGGCGCTGGCCGAGATCGGTGATCTGGACCTGCTGGTCCTTGGTCTTGGCCTCGGAGGCGTCGAGCGCGGCGGCGATCTGCGCCAGTTGCTGGCGCAGGGCGGCGAGCTGCTGGTTGAGTTGGTCGACCGTGGTCTGCGCTTGGCCGAGGCCTTGCGTCTTTTCGGCGAGCTGCTTCTGGGTGTCGTTCAGCTGAGAATTGAGCTCGGTCGCCTGGCTTTGCAGCGCGTTCTTCTGCGTCGTCGTCGATTGCAGATCCTGGTTGAGCTTCGAGAGGTTGAGCTGGAGCGCGGCGTTGCTGTTCTTCTCCAGCGACAGCATGCTGCTGATGTCGTTGAGCTGCTGCGTCAGCCGGGCCAACGCCGCGTCGCGGCCCGACAGCGCGTCGGTCAGGTAGAACTGGCCGGCGGTAAAGATCAGCAGCACGAAGACGATGACCATGACGAGCTGCGACAGCGCGTCGACGAAGCCCGGCCAGATGTTGATGGTGGAGCGACCGCGGCGGCGTGAATATGAGGACAGCGACATCGGCTTTTAGCGCGCGCGCTCGGGTTCCTTGCCGAGCGCCGCGATGGTGCGCGCGACCAGGCGGAGCTCGCCCCTTATCTCCTGAACCACTTCGCCGCGACCCTGCGCGACATCCTCGGCGAGACGCGCCAGATGCACTTCGATGGCGCGGAGATGCGCGCGCGCCTCGTCGCCCAGCGCGCCATGCCCCTGGCCGCCCTCGAACATGCGTTGCAGCGCCGGCCGCATTTCGAGTTGCTGCTCGGCGAGCTTGACCATCAGGCTCTGTCCGGCGCGCATCTGATCGGTCAGCGCCGCCAGCTTTTCGGTCAGCCCGACGATATTGGCGTTGCCGGCGATGCGACTTTCCTCGCCACGCGCCAGAACGCGCTGCAAATTGTCGAGCGTGTCGGCCGTCTGCTCAAGCAGCGCCTGGATGAAGGCGGGCGCCGAAGCCTCGCCGCCGGTGAAGGTGACGCCGCCGCCCTCGCTGAGCCGTGCATGGCCCGAAAGCCATTCCTCGATCTGGCTGAAGAACCGGCTCTGCGCGAGACCGGCCTGCAAATCGAGGAAGCCCAGCACCAGCGACCCCGCCAGGCCGAAGAGCGAGGCGCTGAAAGCAGTGCTCATGCCGCCCAAGGGCGTCTCGAGCCGGGATTTGAGATCGGCGAAAGCGCGCGCGGCGTCGCCGCCGCCGGCCGACAGTCCGCCGATGACGCCCTTCACCGATTGCACCGTTTCCAACAGCCCGTAGAAGGTGCCGAGGAGGCCCAAGAAAATCAGCAAGCCGATCAGATAGCGCGAGGTTTCGCGCGTCTCCTCGAGCCGGCCGGCGAGGCTGTCCAGCAGGGTGCGCAAGGCGGCCGGCGAGAGGTTGAGCTTGCCGGAGCGGCGCTCGGCCATCAGGCGCGCGACCGGCGCCAGCAGCCGCGGCGGCTTCCGGGGGGTCTCGCCCAGTGTCACGCGCTCGATCCAGCGCGCCTCGGGCCCGAGCAGCATCACCTGTTGGAAGATGTAGGCGATGCCGGCAACCAGCGTGAGCAGGATCACGCCATTCACCAGCGGATTGCCCATGAAATAGGGATAGAGCGACGGCGACAGCAGGCCGGCGATCAGGGCAATGGCGACGACGAAGATCGCCATACGGAAAAGGTAGCGGGAAGGACGGCTCACGGGGGTGTGCCTTACGCTGGGGTTTAGGGCGGCCTACTGGCCGATGGTCGTCACCAGATCGACGCGGTCGGCGGATCCCCCATCCTCGACCCGATTACCCAGCGCACGCACATCGATGCGCGTACTCGCAACCCCCTGCTGGATCAGATACGCCCGCACCGCGACGGCGCGGGCGAGCGACACGCGGCGCGCCTCGATCGCCTGATCGGCGCCGCCGCTGGCATAGGCGACAAGCTGGATGTGGTCCTGCGGCGCGCGCTTGAGCTGCACCGCCAGCGAATCGAGAACGGTCTTGGCGTCGCCGTGCAAATCGGCGGTGCCGGCGCTGAACCGCAAGGCGTGATCGTCGGACCGCGCGACCGGCCCGGTATCGGCGACGGGCAGCAACGGCGGGCGCGTAGCGGCCAAGGCGGCACCGGCGAGCGGCTGCGGCGTTGGAATGGCTTCCGGAGCGCTGGCGGGATTGACGCGGCCGAGCGGGCTCGGCGGCAGAACGGCGACTTGCGGCGCAGGCGTTTCGCGCGGCGGCGTGGGTGCCGGCACCGGCGTGGGCGCCGATAGAACAGCAACCGTTGCCTCGGCCCGCGGTTGCGGTCCGAGCGGCGCGGCCGGCGTGGGTGTCATGGGAATGTCGGCGGCAACGGTCTGCGCGCCGGGACGACGGAGGACGAGACGCGGCCCCCTCTCGCTCGAAGGCGCCGGGAGCGCGGAATAGTCGATCGTCACGCTGCCGTTCTGCTCGACGCGCGTCACGGCCTGAGTCGCGGCCCGATGCGGTGTTGGGTAACGAAGCGCCATCTTGCGATGTGCGGCGGGCGCAGCGGCGAGCGTGGTCGAGCGCGGCGCGCGCAGCACGAAGCGGCCATCCGGCACCGTGGGCGCGGGACCGAGGCGGTCGAGCACGCTGTAATCGACGAGGACGGTCTGGCCGCGAACCGCATAAGCGGATTGGGCATGCACCGGCAGCACGACAACGAGCGTCAGCAACGCACCCAGCGCGCCCGGAATCATCCTTGGCGCGCGGCGCGGCTTCATCGTCGGATTGCCTTGCGGCATTGTTGGGACAGCCTCCCTATCCCTTAATTCGTTGTCCGAAGACTATCGCAAAGGGAGGCCTGCCGCCACTGTCACATTACCACAAGCGAACGATTGTACGCTATTTACGGTGAAGGACCGGACGACCGCCCATGGCCTCGGACAGCAACTGGCGCAGCGGGTTCTGCAAATAGTCGTTGGTCGCGAGGACGGTGCCACTGTCCATCATCGTCTGGCCGCCCTGCAGATCGTTGATATAGCCGCCGGCCTCGCGCACCAGCACCAGACCCGCCGCCATGTCCCACGGCTTGAGATCGAATTCCCAGAAGCCGTCGAAGCGGCCGGCCGCGACATAGGCGAGATCGAGCGACGCGACACCCCAGCGGCGCACCCCGCTGGTCGCCGCCATCACCGGCTCAAGCGTCTTGAGGAAAAGCGCGTGATCGCCGCGGCCGCGAAACGGGATGCCGGTCGCGATCACCGATTGGGCGAGGTCGCGCCGTGCCGAGACGCGGATGCGCCGCTCGTTGACATAAGCGCCGACCCCCTTCTCGGCCCAGAACATCTCGTCCTTGACCGGGTCATAGACGATTCCGGCGACGAGATTGCCCTCGCGCTCGAGCGCGATCGAAATCGCAAAATGCGGCATGCCATGGAGAAAGTTGGTGGTGCCGTCGAGTGGGTCGACAATGAAGCGGTTGTTCTTGTCCCGCCCCTCCTCGATCCCGCCTTCTTCCAAGAGAAAACCGTAGCCCGGCCGCCCCTTGGCGAGCTCGGTCTTGAGCGTCCGCTCCGCCGTCAGATCGGCCGAGGAAACGAATTCGCCGGGTCCCTTGACCGAAACCTGAAGCTGCTCGACCTCGCCGAAATCACGCAGCAGCTTGCGCGCCGCCTTGCGCGCGGCGCCCGCCATTACGTTGATCAACGCCGAGCGCGTGGCCATGCCGACGCCGCTCAGTCCTTGGCGCGTTCGATGTAGCTGCCGTCGGCGGTATTGACCACGATGCGGGTGCCGGCACCGATATGGGGCGGCAGCATGACGCGGCGACCGTTCTCCAGCTTGCCCGGCTTGTAGGAGGACGATGCGGTCTGGCCCTTCACCACCGGATCGGCCTCGACCACTGCCATGGTGACGGTCTGCGGCAACTCGACCGCAAGCGGCACGCCCTCGTAAAGCTGGATGGTGCAGATCATGCCTTCCCGTAGGAAGTCGGCGGGCTCACCGATCGTCTCGCGATTGACCGTGACCTGCTCGAAATTCTCGTTGTCCATGAACGTCGCCTGGTTGCCGTCCAGAAAAAGGAACTGCATATCCTTCTCGTCCAAGCGTACACGCTCGACCGTTTCTTGCGTACGGTAGCGCTCGTTGCTCTTGGTTCCGGTCCTGATGTCGCGCATCTCGACCTGAGCGAAGGAGCCGCCCTTGCCCGGCTGGATGAGCTCGCGCTTCAACACGAGCCAGAGCTTGCCCGAATGCTCGAGGATGTTGCCCGGCTTGATGTCGATGGCATTGATCTTCATGGCGCTCGATCCTTCAGCGCGTCACGCGGCGGTTGGGGAATGCAGGGCTGCTTCCTACCAGCTTGCAGCGCCGCGCGACAAGCAAAATGCGGCGCTTGGCGAAGCATCGCCATGTGCCTAGCTTCTTGTCGACGGAGCGGAGGGACGATGAGCAGCCGGCAATGGTGGCGGAAAGATTCATTTGCGGCGAAGGCGCCGTACCTGAAAGCACGCGATGCAATACTGCGCGAAACGCGGCGCTATTTTGAATCCGCTGACTTCACCGAGGTCGAAACGCCGGCGCTCCAGGCGAGCCCTGGCCTCGAAGTGCATCTGCGCGCCTTCGTGACGACGCTCGAGGAGCCGGGAGAGCCGTCGCGCGCGATGTTCCTACATACCTCGCCGGAATTCGCGATGAAGAAGCTGCTCGCCGCCGGCGTGCCGCGCCTCTTCCAATTGGCACATGTCTTCCGCAACCGCGAGCGCGGTGCGACGCATCATCCGGAATTTTCCATGCTCGAATGGTATCGCGCGGGCGCCACCTATCGCGAGCTGATGATCGATTGCCGGCGGCTCTTCGCGCTCGTGCTGGCGGCGGCCGGGCGGAAAACATTCACCTGGCGGGGCCGCGAATGCGATCCGAATGCGCCCTGGCAGGAGATCGGCGTCGCCGAGGCGTTCGGGAAATATTGCGGCATCGACCTGCTGGCGACGGCGCCCGACCCGGAAAATCCCAGTCTCGATCGGTTGGCGCGGGCGGCCCGGGAAACCGGCATTTCCCCGCATCCCGGCGACGATTGGGAGGATCTGTTCTTCCGCATTTTCCTCGAGAAAATCGAACCCCTTCTCGGCCTCGATGCGCCCACTATCCTCTATGATTATCCCGTTGCGATGGCGGGGCTGGCGCGGCCCAAGCCGGAGGATGCGCGGCTGGCCGAGCGTTTCGAAATCTATGTCGCAGGTCTGGAAATTGCCAACGGCTTTTCCGAGCTGACCGACGCCGCCGAGCAGCGCCGCCGTTTCGAGCGCGACCGCGCGCGGCGGCGGGCCCGTTATGGCGAGGCCTATCCGATCGACGAGGATTTTCTGGCAGCGCTGGCGACGATGCGGGAAAGCGCCGGCATCGCGCTGGGCTTCGATCGCCTGGTCATGGTTGCCTCGGGCGCCACGCGCATCGAGGACGTGCTCTGGGTGCCAGTCGCCTAGCGCGCTTCGGCGATCGCCTTGGCGAACGCCTTCACCGCGGCGGCGGGCCCCTCGGGATGATTCCACACCGCGGCAATGACGGCGATAAAATCGGCGCCGGCCTTCACCAGCACGCCGCAATTCTCGGGCGTGATGCCGCCGATCGCGACCGACGGCACGATCATGATCTCGTTCCACCAATGCAGCAGCTCGGGCTCGGCAACGCCCTTGGCGAGCTTGGTCGCCGTCGGAAAGAAGGCGCCGAAAGCGACGTAGTTGGCGCCCATCTCCGCCGCGTCGACGGCGAGGTGCCGGCTGGCATGACAGGTGACACCGATGATGCGGCCTAGCCCCAGGATGCGGCGCGCCTCGTCATAGCTCTGATCTTCTTGCCCGATATGCACGCCATCGCAACCGGTGGATAGCGCCAGATCGGCGCGGTCGTTCATCAGGAAGGCAGCGCCGCGATCCTGGACGATGGGCCGCAGTAGATCGGCGGCGCGGCGCACCCCATCGTCATTCACGTGCTTCATACGCAGCTGTACGCACGCAACGTCGCCGGCGTCGAGCGCCGCGGCCAGGGATGACGGGAAAGTCGCCGCGTCGAATTGCGGCGGCGTGATGAGATAGAGACGGCTCACGCCTCGCCGCGATAGATGCGGATGATGGTCTCCAGCATCTTCAGCGCCTCGGCGCGCGGCCGCTGGAAGCTGTTGCGGCCGATGATCGAGCCGGTGCCGCCGCCGTCGCGGATGGCGCGCACCTCGGCATAGACGCCTTCGAGATCCTTGGCTTCGCCGCCGGAGAACAGGACGATCCGCTTCCCGGCGAAGCAGGACTGGACGACGTGACGGATGCGCGCGGTCAAGGTCGAGATGTCGATCTTCTGTGTCAGGTAGACCTTCTTCGCCGCTTCGAGTTCGAGATGCGCCGTCGGCGGCTTCACCTTGATGATATGCGCGCCCAAAAGCGCCGCCATATGCGCGCCATAGGCGGAGATGTCGATCGCGGTCTCGCCTTCCTTCGACAGATTGCCGCCGCGCGGATAGGACCAGATCACCACCGCCATCCCGGCCGCCTTGGCCTCGCGGCCCAGCACGGCGATCTCCTCCATCATGTGATAAGCCGCGTCGGAGCCGGGATAGATGGTGAAGCCGATGGCGGCGCATTTGAGCCGGATGGCGTCCTTGACCGAGGATGTCACTGCCTGGCTCGGCGCCTCCGTGGCGCGCGATAGGCTGTTGGCCGAGTTGAGCTTGAGGATGGTCGGAATCTTGCCGGCAAAAGTCTTGGCGCCGGCTTCGAGCATGCCCAGGGGAGCCGCATAGGCGGAGAGCCCGGCATCGATCGCAAGCTGGAAATGGTAATGCGGATCGTAGGCCGGCGGGTTGGGCGCGAAGCTGCGCGCCGGGCCGTGCTCGAAACCCTGATCGACCGGCAGGATCAGCAGCTTGCCGGTGCCACCGAGCTTCCCCTGCATCAGGATGCGGGCGAGGTTCGCCTTGGTGGCGGGCGTATCACTCTCATAGGCGTCGAGAATCTTTTCGACCGCTTTGCTGATCGTCGGCATGGCACAATCCTTACTCGTCCCCGCTGCGGATATAGCAGAACCGGCGCGCGCGAGTCACTTGGCGAGATGGCGCCGGCACATCGCCTCGGAGGCCTTGGTTCGCGCCAGATCGAACGCCGCCTCGGCCGGACGGGACTCGAGCACAGCGCCCAGTTCGCGCGCGACCGGCCCCAGCCGGATCAACGCCGCATCGCTCCCGGAAAAACGGATACGCTTCAGGCCGAGCCTGAGCGCCGCCAGGACGGTACCGGCCTCGTCGCCGCAATCGAGCCATGCCTCGCATTCGGCGGCGGGAAATTCCCGGCGCGCTTCCTCGACCAAAAGCTTGAACCAGGCCGGACCGGCATAGCCGCCGGCGCCGGGAGCGCTCTCGAGGGTCACGCTGCTTCCGGATTGCTGCGCCGCCGCCAGCGCTCCACGGGCCTGTTCGAGCGAATGAATGATAATGCGCGCCGGCATGCGGGCCGGCTCAGCCGAGGGCGCCGACCAGGGCGGCGACCTCGACCATGCGGTTCGAGAAGCCCCACTCGTTGTCGTACCAGGACAGGATGCGGCAGAAGCGCTTGCCCATGACGGCGGTCTGCGTCAGGTCGAAGGTCGAGCTGTGGGGATCGTGGTTAAAGTCGCTCGACACCACGGCGTCGCGGTTGACCGCGAGGATGCCCTTGAAGCGGTTCGAATTCGCCGCCTTGATCATGATCTCGTTGATCTCGTCCTTCGTGGTGTCGCGCCCGGCGGAGAACTTGAAGTCGATGAGCGAGACGTTCGCCGTCGGCACGCGGATCGCCGTACCGTCGAGCTTGCCCTTCAGCGCCGGCACCACGAGGCCCAGCGCCTTGGCGGCGCCGGTCGAGGTCGGGATCATGTTGAGCGCGGCGGCGCGGGCGCGGTGCATATCCTTGTGCAGACTGTCCACAAGGTGTTGGTCGCCGGTGTAGGAATGCACCGTGGTCATGTAGCCCTGTTCGATGCCGACGCCCTCGTTCAGCACATAGGCGACCGGTGCCAGGCAATTAGTCGTGCAGGAACCGTTCGACAGAACCTTATGCGTCGGCTTCAACTGATCGCTGTTGACGCCCATGACGATGGTGATGTCCGCGCCCTCGGCGGGCGCCGAGATGAGAACGCGCTTCGCGCCCGCTTCGAGATGCTTCGCCGCCGCCTCGTGCTTGGTGAAGAGGCCGGTGCATTCAAGGGCGACGTCGACCCTCAATTCCTTCCACGGCAGCTTCGCCGGGTCGCGCTCGGCCGTCACCTTGATCCTGCCGTCGCCGATATCCATCCAGTCTTCGCCGGTCTTGATCTCGCCCTTGAAGCGACCATGCACGCTGTCGTATTTCAGCAGATGCGCATTGGTCGCAACCGGACCCAGATCGTTGATGCCGACGACCTGCAGATCCTTGCGGTGATGTTCGTGGTTGGCCCGCAAGACGAGACGCCCGATACGGCCGAAGCCGTTGATGGCGACGCGAATGGCCATGCTGTCTCCCCGGTAACTAGATCAGCGATTGCGCCGCGGCGACAACCGCCTCCGGCGTGATGTTGAAATGCTTATAGAGGTCCTCGGCCGGCGCCGAGGCGCCGAAGCCGTGCATGCCGACGAATTTGCCGCTGGTGCCGATATAGCGCTCCCAGCCGAAGGAGCATGCCGCCTCGACGCCGACGCGCGGCGCGGTGCCCAGCACCGCCTTCTTATAGGCCGCATCCTGCTGATCGAACAATGCCCAGCAGGGCATAGAAACCACCGCGGCGGCGATCTGCTTGGCAGCGAGCTGGTCGCGCGCCGTCATCGCCAGCGAAACCTCGGAGCCGGTGGCGATGATCGTCACCTGGCGCTTGTCCGCCGCTTCGGCGAGGACGTAGGCGCCGCGCGCGGATTTGTTCTCGGACGTCGCGTCCTTGCGCAGCGCGGGCAGCCCCTGGCGGGACAGGGCCAGGATCGACGGCGTGGTGAAATTCTCGAGCGCCAGCGCCCAGCATTCCGCGGTCTCGACGCCGTCGGCCGGGCGGAAGACGTTGAGATTGGGGATGGCGCGAAGACCGGCCAGCTGCTCGATCGGCTGGTGGGTCGGACCGTCCTCGCCGAGGCCGATCGAATCATGCGTCATCACATAGATGACCCTGAGGCGCATCAGCGCCGAAAGCCGGATCGACGGCTTGCAGTAATCGGTGAAGATCAGGAAGCTGCCGCCATAGGGAATAATGCCGCCATGCGCGGTCATGCCGTTCATCGCCGACGCCATGCCGTGCTCGCGGATGCCGTAATGGATATAGCGGCCATCGTAGTCGCCGGGCACGATGACCTTCTGCCCCTTGATCATGGTGTTGTTGGACGGCGTCAGATCGGCCGAGCCGCCGATCAATTCCGGGATCGCCGGCACCAGCGTCTCGAGCACGCGACCCGACGAGACACGTGTCGCCTCTTTCTTCGCCTCGGCGGCGAATTTCTGCTTGGTGGCGAGTAAGGCGTCTTTCCAGCCCGCAGGCAAGTCGCCCTTGACGCGTCGAGCGAGCTCGTCGCGCGTCTTGGCATCCGCCGCCTCAAGCCGCTTCTGCCATGCCGCGTGGGGCTGCGCGCCGCGTGCGCCGGCAGCGCGCCATTCCTTCATCAGATCGTCCGGAATGACGAAAGGCGGCGCGTCCCAGCCGAGCCGCTCGCGCGCGCCCTTGATCTCCTCGGCGCCGAGCGGCGAGCCGTGCGCGGCGGCGGTGCCTGCCTTGGTCGGCGCGCCGAAAGCGATGATCGTCCGGCAGGCGATCAGCGTCGGCCGGTCGCTCTTTTGCGCCTGGGTGATGGCTGCCGCGATGGCGTCGGTGTCGTGGCCGTCGATCGCGATGGCATTCCAGCCATGCGACTTGAAGCGCATGACCTGGTCATCGTCGTTCGAGAGCGCGATGCTGCCGTCGATGGTGATCGAATTGTGGTCCCAGAAGACGATCAGCTTATTGAGGCGGAGATGGCCGGCGAGGCCGATCGCTTCGTGGCTGATCCCTTCCATCAGATCGCCATCGCCGCAGAAGACATAAGTATGGTGGTCGACGAGATCCTTGCCGAAGCGCGCCGCCAAGATGCGCTCGGCCAGCGCCATGCCGACCGAATTGCCGACGCCCTGGCCCAAGGGTCCGGTGGTGACCTCGATCCCTTCGGCGTGACCGCGCTCGGGATGGCCGGCGGTGCGGCTGCCGAGCTGCCGGAAGTTCTCGATCTCCTGGATCGTCATCTGCTTGTAGCCGGTGAGATAGAGCAGGCCGTAGAGCAGCATCGAGCCGTGCCCGGCGGACAGGATGAAGCGGTCGCGGTCCGGCCAATTGGCATCGGCAGGATCGAATTTGAGGAATTTGGTGAACAGCACGGTGGCGACGTCGGCCATGCCCATCGGCATGCCCGGATGCCCGCTCTTCGCCTTTTCCACCGCGTCCATCGCCAGCGCGCGCAGGCAATTCGCCATGCGCCACAGCTTCGGGTCGCGCGGCTTCGGCAAGGGTGGCGCGGTGACGGTCGAGGTGGCGGGTGCGCTCATGGAACAGCGGCGAATCGGATGGCGGCACGAGGGAAAGCGAGCGGCACCTTGGCCTGTCGCGGCGCGCGGCGTCAACCCGGAACTCCATCGCTTTCAACGCCACGTGGCGGGCTTGGTTGCGGGCCCTGTCCTTTGCCGGTAAGGTCGCGGCCGACGCGAATCGGCGTCTATCGCACGCGGCATTGGGGCGTCGCCAAGTGGTAAGGCAGCGGATTTTGATTCCGCCATACGGAGGTTCGAATCCTCCCGCCCCAGCCAAACACCTGAGACGCGTTTTCGACCGTGGCACGGCGGAACGCAACCTCCGGCCGGAACACCCGTTATGTCTGCTGGCGGCCATGCGCTTGCCGGTTACAGGAGCAGCCATGTTCAGGGTTATCCCACTTATCGGCGCCGCGGCGCTGATCGCGCTGTCATC
Source organism: Allostellaceae bacterium (assembly GCA_035648735.1). Lineage (GTDB taxonomy): Bacteria > Pseudomonadota > Alphaproteobacteria > ATCC43930 > CGMCC-115725 > REEB95. The sequence continues at coordinate 20,183 of DASRKX010000015.1, read as the reverse complement.
GGCCGCAATGGCCCAGACGGTGATTCAGACCGAAGCGCCATCGCCGCTCCACCCGGATCCGACGGTGCCGTGGCAGCAGGGCAACACGCCCTATGCCGGCACCGCGCCCGGCCTGCAGCACACGCCCGTGCCGCCCCGCGCCCCCAATGAATCGGCGAGCTTCAATAACGGCACCGGCGGCGGCATTTACTACGGCACGTCGGGCGCGCCCGGACCCGCACCGTCGACGCCGCCCGGCGGCGGGAATTGATAGCGCTCAATCCTTGAGGTCGGCACGGGCGAAACCGGCGCGGAGCCGCTTTACGGCGTGTCGCGCATGACAGCGTCGACAATAACTCATTTTCCTAACCGTCAAGAACCGACGTAGCGTCCCCCGGCCATGGCAGCGGGGGAAACGAAGATCGCAGCGGCACGCGACGAATCACCGCCGCCGCATTGGCGCGCCGCGGCGGCGGGCATGGCTGCCCTGTTGCTCGGCATCGGGCTGTCGCGTTTCGGATTCACACCGCTCATTCCCGCGCTGATCGAGGCCGGCTGGTTCGGTGCCGGCGCCGCCACCGCACTGGGCGCTACCAACCTGGCGGGCTATCTCTTGGGTGCGGCCGCGTCGCGATATTTGGCGGAACACGCCGCGCCCGCCACGCTGATCCGGGGCGCGATGATCGTCGGCGCGGTAAGTTTCGTGGCCTGTGCCGCGCCGCTGGGCTTCGCCTGGTATTTCGCGTGGCGACTCATCTCGGGAATCATCGGCGGCATCCTGATGGTGCTGGCGCCGACGACGATCCTGCCGACCATCCCGGCGGCGTGGCGCGCACGCGTCGCCGGCCTCATCTTCACCGGCGTCGGCACCGGCATTGCATTGTCGGGCACGCTGATCCCCTGGCTCGTCCGCTTCGGCTTGCCCACCACATGGCTCGTGCTGGCCGGCGCCGCCGCGGCGCTGACGGCGTTCGCATGGCCCGAATGGCGCCGCGCGGTGCGGCCATTGCCGCATGCCGGCGCGACACCGCTGAAAAAGCATGCGGCGCTGTCGCCGGAATTACTGCTCTTCGGCATTGCCTATGCCTTCATCGGGATCGGTTTCGTGCCGCATACCGTCTTCTGGACGGATTTCATCGCGCGCGGCCTCGGGCGCGGGCTGGGCGTCGGCGGCTTCTATTGGATGCTGCTCGGTCTCGGCGCGATGAGCGGCCCCTTGGCAACGGGCGTCCTGGCCGAACGCATCGGCTTCGGCGCCGCCTATGCATGGTGCCTGGTCGCCATGACGATCTGCGTCGGTCTGCCGTTGATGGCGACGGGATCCATCGCCTTGACGATCTCGTCGCTCGGAATCGGCGTGGTCGCGCTTGGCACGGTTTCGCTCGCCAGCGGCCGGATCGGCGAATTGGCGGCGCCCGAAAACCAGCGGCAGGTGTGGGGGTGGATAACGATCGCCTATGCGGTGGTCTATGCCGGCGGGGGCTACGCCTTTTCGTTCGTTTTCGCGCACACCGGATCCTACAACGCGATTTTCGCGACCGGTGCCGCGGCGGCGCTGCTGGCGACGGTTTTCGCCTTTCTGTCCGCGCGACCCGCGACGAGCGCCTAGAACTCGTAATCGAGGGTCATGCTGGCGCCGAGCTGGTTGCGCGACTGCACGAGCGGGCTGCCGGCCGCATCGCCCACCAGCCGCTCATAGCCGATGTCGGTGCTGAGCATCAATTGCTCGGTAAAATGATAGAGCGTGCTGATGCCGAAATTCGCATTCGCCAGCCCCCCTTCGGCGCGATAAGGCGCGAAGCGAGAATTCGGATTTGCCTGAGTCGTGCCGACACCGAAACTGTTCTGCATGTAGTGATTGTCGGCCGCGGTCACCGACGGCCCGGCGAAGACGACGAAATTCTCGGTGCCGATGACCGACATGTAGATTCCCAGATCGCCGGCCATGCCGTTGGTGCCGCCGATGACGCGCCGGATATCGGCCGAGACGATGAACGGCAGCCAGAACCATTCCGCGAAGACGCGCGGCTCGACCGAAGGCGGGATGCCGCCGGTGCCGTTGATGAAGCGCGCGGCATGCTCGGAGTGGCCGACGTCGTAGCCGAGGGCGATTCCTGCCCGGTAATTCTGGCCATGCAGCAGGTTGACGCCGAGCCCCTCGCCCGTCGACAGGAACGCGATGTCCTTGTAGCGGATGTCGATCACCGGCGCCGGGACGATCGAGTATTCGTTCGAGCCTTCGTAATCGGGGATGACGGCGACGCCGCCGCCGGCGACGATGTCCCAATCGGGAATGGGGCCGCCGATGCCGCGCAGGATGGTGCCTTCATCGTTCTGCCACGAAGCGAAGGGCGACGGCGTTTGAGCGAATGCTGGGAAAGCAATAAAAGAAGAGAAAGCAACGAGAGCGGCCAGCGTCAACCCGATACGACGCGCGAGCGCCATGCAAAACTCCGTACGATATCGGCCGGCGCCTGGGGAATCCGGCCTTGGCGGCGACGCTAACAGCATTGACCCCCATGGCGAAAGGCTCTCCGCGTTCAGATCGAACGCTCCAGAAGATCGGCGGTTGCCTGGGGATCGTCGAGCATCGCGTCGTGGCCGGTGGCGATCTCATAGGTCTCCCACCCGGGCATCGCCTTGCACTGCTCGTAATAGGCGCGGAAATGCGGCGCGTCATAGACCGTGGCGCGCACATAAGTCTTCTTGGGAATCCGCTGATAAACGCCCGTCACGGCGAGTTTCTCGGTAAGTGTGCCGTTGGGCTGCGGCGTGGTCTTCGACTCGACCCAAGCCTGATCGCGCGCGTTGACGCGGAAGCCGGCGGCGGGCGGCGCCGGGGTGGCGTCGCCGGGCGCCGGCTTGCGCGGCGCGATATCGGCCATGGCCTGGCCGTTGCCCGGAATGAAGGCGTCGAGATAGACGATCGAGGATATCCGCTTCTCGATGCATTCGGCGACGCCGGTGACGACCGCCCCGCCATAGGAATGGCCGCACAGCACGAAGCCGTCGAGATCCTCCCACAGCGCGAGGTTCACCACGTCCATGATGTGGGTGGTGAGGTTGACGGCGGGCGAGAGCAGATGCGAGCGCTCGCCCAATCAGGTCAGCGTCGGCGCGAAGACGCGATGGCCCCGCGCGGTCAGCAGGTCGGCGACGCGGCGCCAGATCCAGCCGCCGCGCCAGGCGCCGTGCACGAGGACGAAGGTGGCCGGCGCCGGGGCGGAGGAATTCATGGATGGGTGAATGACCGCGAGGAAATTTGGTAGCGGGGGAGGGAGTTGAACCCCCGACCTTGGGATTATGATTCCCCTGCTCTAACCAACTGAGCTACCCCGCCACCGAGGGTCCGGATATAGATAGCGGCGCCCGAGGCGTCAAGCCAAGGTCGCGTTCAGGCCGTGCCGGCGGCCTCTTTCAACAATTCGCTCTTGCGTAATTTCACCGACGCCGATTTGAGCTGGCCGCAGGCGGCGAGGATGTCGCGGCCCCGCGGCGTCCGGACGGGCGACGCGTAGCCGGCGGCGTTGACGATATCGCTGAATTTTTCGATGGCATCGTCGTCGGAACATTCGAAGGGTGCGCCGGGCCACGCGTTGAACGGGATCAAATTCACCTTCGCCGGAATGCCGGCCAGCAGCCTGACCAGCGCGCGCGCCTCGGCCGGGCTGTCATTGACGCCTTTCAGCATGACGTATTCGAAGGTGATGCGCCGTGCATTGCTCGCCGTCGGGTAGTTGCGGCAGGCCTCGATCAGATCCTTGATCGGATATTTCTTGTTGAGCGGCACCAGCATGTCGCGCAGCTCGTCGGTCACCGCGTGGAGCGAGATCGCCAGATTGACGCCGAGCTCGGATCCGACGCGCTCGATCATCGGCACGACACCGGCGGTCGACAGCGTGATCTTGCGCTTCGAGACCGAGAGACCTTCGTGATCCATGGCGATTTTTATCGCCTTCGCCACGTTGTCGTAATTGTAGAGCGGCTCGCCCATGCCCATCAGCACGATGTTGGTGAGCTGGCGGTCGTCCTTCGGCGACGGCCATTCGCCGAGCGCATCGCGCGCCAGCATGATCTGGCCGACGATCTCGGCGGCGCTAAGGTTTCGTACTAGGCGCTGCGTGCCGGTGTGACAGAATTTGCAGGTCAACGTGCAGCCCACCTGCGACGAGACGCAGAGCGTGCCGCGGTCCTCTTCGGGGATGTGGACGCATTCGGCCTCCTGGCCGTCGGCGAAGGCGAGCAGCCATTTGCGCGTGCCGTCCTGGGATATCTGGGCACGCGATTCGACGGGCCGGGCGACGACATAGCTTTGCGCAAGCTGCTCGCGGAAGGTCTTTGCCAGCGTCGTCATCGCCCCGAAATCCCGGGCGCCGCGGTGGTAGATCCAATGCCAGAGCTGGCGCGCGCGAAAGGGCGCGGCACCGAGGGTGGCCATCTCGGCGACAAGCTCGTCACGCGACAGCCCGACCAGGTTCTTCTTTTGCGACATGATTGGGGAAGATATAGGCCGCGGCAGGCCGCCGTACCAGGAGTTCAGCTCCGGGAGGCCTAGCGCTTGACGCCGCAAGCCTTGTCGATCGCCGCCAGGGCCGGTGCCAACCCGGCCAACGCATAGGTATCGGTCGTCGCCGCACCCCGCACCGGGCTGGCTTTCAGCGTCGCGGTCTTGCCGTGTTCCAGCGCCTTGGTGATCGCCGCGTCGGTCGGCGCGTCGGGCGACCAGGCCGCGTTCTTTTCGATGAAGAGCTGGAACTTCTTGCCGTCGATGGCGAGCTCGGCATTGGCGCCGTCCTTCGCCGCGTAACCCAGATTGAAGGTCACGACATTGAAGGCCTTTTCGGCGAGGCGATGCGAAACCATGAGACCGGCGCCGGCGCGCGCGTTCTTCGCCGGCTTGCCGGCGAGGTAGCAGGTCTTGGCGTTCTTATCGCCCTCGGCATAAGCACTCCACGCCTTGCCGGCGAGGAGCGTCGCCGGCTGCGCCGCAGCGGCGGCGGAGGCGATCAGGCCACAGAGGATGAACGGGGCGATGAATCGTTGCACAGGCCAACCATAGCCAGGGCGTGGCAGATAAAACAAGCGTCGGCGCTTGCGTCGAATCGTGCTTGGCGACATTTTTGCCGCCTGAGATGGAGGAAATCATGCGCGCGGTGCTGTGCCGTGAATACGGCGCGATCGAGAAGCTACGGGTCGAGGAGGTTCCAGCGCCGCCGCTGCGCGACGGTTCGGTTCGTATCGCGCTACACGCCGCCGGCGTCAATTTCGGCGAGATGCTCATGGTCCTGGGCCAATACCAGGAAAAGCCCGCCCTGCCCTTCACGCCCGGATTCGAAGCGGCGGGCGTGGTGCGCGAGCGCGGCGCCGGCGTCGCCGGGCTTGTCGTCGGCCAGCGCGTCATGGCGGTGCTGCCCTGGGGCGGCTATGCCGAGGAAGCGGTCGTGCCGGCGGCAAACGTCTTTCCGATCCCCGATACGATGGATTTGGCGATCGCGGCCGGATTCCCGATCGCGTACGGTACGGCGCATGGCGCCTTCGCGTGGCGCGCCGGATTGAAGCAGGACGAGTGGCTATTGGTGCTGGGCGCGGCGGGCGGCGTCGGCCTGGCGGCGGTCGAGATCGGCGCCGCGATGGGCGCACGGGTCATCGCCGCGGCGGGCGGCGCCGACAAGGTTGCGCTGGCGCGCGCCCATGGTGCTTCGCATGTCATCGACTACCGCGCCGAAGACATCCGCGAGCGGGTGAAGGCGATTACCGGCGGAAGGGGCGCCGATGTGATCTTCGACCCGGTCGGCGGCGACGCCTTCACCGCGGCGCTGCGCTCGGTCGCCTGGGGCGGCCGCGTCCTGGTCATCGGCTTCGCGTCGGGTGTCGTGCCGCAGATTCCGGCCAACCATCTGCTTGTAAAGAACGTCGACATCATGGGCTTCAACTGGGGTTCCTACCGACAGGCGCGGCCCGCGCTGCTCGCCGATTCTTTTACCCAATTGACCGGCTGGTACGCCGGAGGACGGCTCAAGCCGGTGGTTTCGAGCCAGCTTCCTCTCGAAAAGGCGGCCGAGGCCTATCGATTGCTCAAGGAACGTAAGGCGACCGGCAAGATCGTGTTGCTGACCGGACGCTGAGGCAAAAAAAGCGGCTGACGCGATCAAAACCCCTCGAAAGCCGTTGCGGGGCCGGTCTATGATCGTCGTTGCCTTGGGAGGGGCAAGTGATGAGCGTCGTCCGCCAAGCGCGGCTCGAAGACGCACAAGCGATCGCCAGGATCGAGATCGAGACTTGGCGCGCAACTTACGCCGGCATGCTGCCGGATCGGGTGCTGCTCAACATGTCCGAGCGGCGGCAGATTTCCTCCTGGGCCAGCTTTCTCCGCCATCGGCCGGAAGACGTATGGGTGGCACAACACCCGCAACACGGCGTCATCGGCTTCGGCAATTGCGGCACGCAACGTGACGGCGCCGTCGATTATTCCGGCGAGGTCTACACCCTCTATGTGATGCCCGATTTGCAGGGAACCGGCATCGGCCGTGCGCTCCTGGGCGCGCTGTTCCAACGTCTCGAGCAGGGTGGACACCGTTCCGCTCTGGTGTGGGTGGTGCGCGGCAATCCGGCGCGATTCTTCTACGAGCGCCTCGGCGGCAAGCAGGTTATGTACCGCCCGATCCCCGTCGCCGGCCAACCGGTCGAAGCGATCGCCTATGGCTGGCGCGATTTCGCCAGCGTGTTGGGACGGCACGCGCAAAGCCGCGGCGGGCTCGCCGGCGAGCCGCCCGTCCAATAGACGCGAACAAGGGCTAGAGGCTTACGCGGTGCGGGCGGTACGCAGCGGCGTGGTGCGCTGCCGGGCGCCGCGGCGCGTCGAATTCGGCGTCGGACCGTCTTCCTCGAAGAGCTCGGCGAGCTTTTCGAGCATCGTACCGCCGAGTTGTTCCGCATCGACGATGGTCACGGCGCGGCGGTAATAGCGAGTCACGTCGTGCCCGATACCAATGGCGGTAAGCTCCACGGGCGAGGTGCGCTCGATGCGGGTGATGACTTCGCGCAGATGGCGCTCGAGGTAGTTGCCGGGATTGACCGACAGCGTTGAATCGTCGACCGGCGCGCCGTCCGAGATCACCATCAAGATCCTGCGCTGCTCGGGCCGCGCCAACAGACGCTCATGCGCCCAGACAAGCGCCTCGCCGTCGATGTTCTCCTTGAGGATGCCTTCGCGCAGCATAAGGCCCAGGCTCTTGCGCGCGCGCCGCCACGGCTCGTCGGCCGATTTGTAGATGATGTGGCGAAGGTCGTTGAGCCTGCCGGGATTGGGCGGCTTGCCGGCGGCGATCCAGCGCTCGCGCGCCTGGCCGCCTTTCCAGGCCCGCGTGGTGAAACCCAGAATCTCGACCTTGACGCCGCAGCGTTCGAGCGTGCGCGCCAGGATGTCGGCGCTCATCGCCGCGACCGTGATCGGCCGGCCGCGCATCGAGCCCGAATTGTCGATCAGCAGCGTCACCACCGTGTCGCGGAATTCCATCTCCTTTTCCCGTTTGTAGGAGAGCGGGTAGACGGGATTGGCGACGATGCGGGCAAGCCGTGCCGAATCCAGGATGCCTTCCTCGAGGTCAAATTCCCAGGAACGGGCTTGTTTGGCCAGGAGCCGCCGCTGCAGCCGGTTGGCGAGCCGTGCGATGACGCTTTGCAGATGCGCCAGCTGCTGGTCGAGCAGGCCGCGCAGCCGGGTCAGCTCGTCCGGATCGCACAGCGCCGGGGCTTCCACCTCCTCGTCGCATTGGGTCGTGTAGGCGCGGTACGCGGCCTGGTCCTCGGCAACGCCGTTGCGCCGCGGCAGCAACCCGGGACGACCGGGCCGGCCGGGATCGTCATCGCCCGCGCCGGGCATCAACTCGCCTTCGAGCTCGTCGGCGCCCGCCGCGTCGCCGTCCTGCTTTTCCTGGTCGGGCGCGCCGCCTTCGAGCGCGCCCTGCGCGCCGGCCGCGGCACCCTCATTGCCCTCACTCTCGTTCTCGCCCTCGTTGCTCTTGTCGCTGTCGTCCTCGCTGTTCTCTTCACTGCTCTCGTCCTCGACTTCGCCGAGGTCGAGATCGAGGTCTTGGATGAGTTGCCGTGCCATCTTGCCATAAGCGGCCTGGTCACCGACCGAGCGCTCGAGTTCCAGTAGATCACGGCCGACCTTGCCCTCGAGATAGGGGCGCCACAGATCGACCACTTGGCGTGCGGCAGGCGGCGGTGTGGCGCCCGTCAGCGTCTCGCGCACCAGCAGGCGAACCGCCTCGGCCAGCGTCACGTCGTTGCGCTCCGCCATGTGTTCGTAGCCCTGCCGGCGGTAGCGTTCGTCGAGCATGGCGGCGAGATTGGATGCCACACCGACCATGCGGCGCGAGCCCAACGCCTCGACCCGTGCCTGCTCGACGCCTTCGAAAATACTGCGCGCGGTTTCGCCCGAAGGCGCGCGCTTCGCATGCAACGCCGCATCGTGATAGCGCAGCTTCAAGGCCAGCGCGTCTGCGGCACCCCGCACCGGGGCCGCGTCTTTTTCCGCCAGATCGCGCGTCGGCAGCGGCAGGCGCACGCGGGCGCCGGCCGCACCCGCCGGCTCCGCGCCATAGCTCACGGTCACGTCGTCGCGGCACGAAATCGCCCGCAGCGTCGCGGTGGTCGATCGCTTGAAGACTTCTACCGGTGAATCGTCAGCCATCTGGTCTCCGGCCTCAGACGATGGTCGCGCGGACCCCCGTCTCCTTAAGTTCAGTGCCGAAGCAGCGTTGATAGTATTCGGCCACGGTGGCGCGCTCGACCTCGTCGCATTTGTTGAGGAATGTGACGCGGAAAGCGAAGGCGAGATCATTGAAGATGCGATGATTCTCGGCCCAGGTTATGACCGTGCGCGGCGACATGACGGTGGAGATGTCGCCGTTGACGAAGCCGGAACGCGTCAGTTCGGCCAGCGCCACCATGGCATGGACGATGCGGCGGCCTTCCTCGTTATCGTAGGACGGCGCCTTGGCCAGCACGATCTCGACCTCCGCTTCATGGGGCAGGTAGTTGAGCGTCGCGACGATGTTCCAGCGATCCATCTGGCCCTGGTTGATCTGCTGGGTTCCGTGATAAAGGCCGGTGGTATCGCCGAGCCCGATCGTGTTGGTGGTGGAGAACAGCCGGAAATAGGGATGCGGGCGGATGACGCGGTTCTGATCGAGCAGCGTCAGCTTGCCCTCGACCTCGAGCACGCGTTGGATGACGAACATCACGTCCGGTCGACCGGCATCGTATTCATCGAACACCAGCGCGGTCGGATGTTGCAGCGCCCAAGGCAGCAAGCCCTCGCGATACTCAGTCACCTGCATGCCGTCGCGCAGCACGATTGCGTCCTTGCCGACGAGATCGATGCGGCTGATATGGCTGTCGAGATTGACGCGGATGCATGGCCAGTTGAGCCGCGCCGCGACCTGCTCGATATGCGTCGATTTGCCGGTGCCATGATAGCCCTGGATCATGACGCGGCGGTTGTAGGCGAAGCCGGCGAGGATCGCGAGCGTGGTGTTCCGATCGAAGCGATACGCCTCGTCGAGATCGGGCACATGATCGCCCGAATGCGAAAACGCTGGAACCTGCAGATCGGAATCGATGCCGAAGGTCTGCCGAACGGAGACGGTAATGTCGGGCGCATCGAGCTTCTCGATGCCGGTCGGTGCTGTCGTGCTTGCCATAAGCGCTTTCTTGTTTTGGGCTGTTGTCATTCAGTTGAAGTAAGTGGCCTTGAGCATCGAATAGGCCTGATTGATGATCTTCAGCCGCTCTTCTGCGTCCTTGTCGCCGCCATGCGCGTCGGGGTGATTGAGTTTCACCAACTCCTTGTAGCGCGCCTTGAGGCCCGGAAGCGTGACCGGCAATTGGAGATCGAAGACGGCGAGCGCCTGGCCCTCGGGGGTCGTCGGATGGTGTTGTTGGTGCTTGGCGCCCGCAACCCGCTCGCCCTCCTCGTCGAAGCCGAACATGCCGTGGTCGCCCAGCCGGGCGTTATAGCGAAAGCCGACGCGCGCGCCCAGGGGCCAGGACGGCCGCTGCCACACCGTGTCGCGGCGGATCTCGCGCTCGATCTCGTCGGCGCTCATGCCGGCATAATAGTTCCAGGCGGCGTTGTAGGTGCGAACATGATCGAGACAGAACCAGTAATATTGCTGTAAATCCGCGCGCGAACGCGGTGCCCGGTACTCGCCGGAAGCGCCGCAACCCGGGTGCTCGCAATGGCGGCCCGCCGCCACCGGGTCGGGTCCGGCATAGCTCGCGATAGACGGACGTGACATGATGCTGCTCAGTATGAAGAGGCCGCTGAGTCCTGACAAGCCTGACCCCATAAATGTCATTCTTGTCATATAGATGGGTAGCCTCGCCGTCGTTTCAAATCGAACCCGAAACGCCTCGCCATGAGCGTCGCCGACCGCATCCGGACTAAGCTTTCCACCGCCCTCGCGCCCACCCGAATCGTGATTCAGGACGATTCCGCGCGCCATGCCGAGCATGCCGGCGCGCGGCAGGGTGGTGAGAGCCATTTCCGGCTTGAAATCGTTTCAGCCGCCTTCGCCGGGGAAAGCCGGGTGGCTCGCCAGCGCCGGGTGTATGCTATCTTGGCTGAGGAGCTGGCCGGCCCCGTCCACGCCCTGGAAGTCGCCACGCGAACCCCAGAAGAGGACAAGGGAAGCGGATGACCGGTTCCAGAATTATAGCTAACGTGAATTACAACTATTAGTTGAATAACATAAATGTTATCCCGAAATGGTTGCGTCCTACATCAATCGGGGTAGCCTATAGGGGCATGTCGCGCCAGGAAACATATCCCGTTACGGCCGGCGGTTCTTCGACGGTGATTTCGCACTCGACGCTGGTCAATCGCAACGTCACCGTTGCCGGACACCGCACCAGCATCCGGCTTGAGCCGAGCATGTGGGACGCGCTTGCGCTGGTTTGCGCACGCGAAAAAAAGACCATGAACGAGCTGGTGACCCTGATCGCCCATAACCGCGATCAATCCACGCTGACCGCCGCGATGCGCGTCTTCCTGCTCACCTACTACCAAGCGGCGGCGACCGATGAGGGACATCGCCTCGCCGGCCACGGCTTGGCGCGCATGCTAGCAATGAAGAGCACCACGACCTAGCGCGGCGCGGCGCCCGTATAAAAATCCGGCCACAGCCGCTGCACGACCTCGCCGTCGCTCTTGAAGGCGTGGCAGGTGCCAATCAGCCGCGGCTTCTCCGTCGGCTTCGGCTCGGTCGCGCCCGCTTCACGCGTCAGGCGGTGACGATAGGGATAGATCGTCTGATAGGCGGTGGTCGCGATCGGACCCATCAACTCGACGAGATGGGTGCAACCCTCGACCCCGCCCAGCCGCTCGCGCACTTTCGAGAGGAATCCCGTTCGGATGCTGAGCCCCTTGAGCCGCGCGAAATTCGGCGCGATCGCCGGGCAGACCGGAAACGGACTCTTATCGGTCACCGCCTCGATGTCTCGGACAATGAGGTCGTCGTCGACCGTGAGGCGGATGCGCATCTCATGCACCGGGTCGCCGGGCTCGACCGAGCCGCGGAACTCGCTGGCGAACGCGTAAGTCTTCACGTCGGTCAGATGGCCCTCGATGTCCCACAGCCCGTCGTCACGGCGGAAACCGCGGCATTCGACCTGACGCGTATGGATGTGCTGGCGCGGTAGCGCGGCTGAAAGCGGCATGCGTTTACCTGTGCAGTGAAAGGATCAGGCGGCGCCGGCCGGAGCCGGACCTTTCGCCGCCCTCGCCAGAAAGTCGTGCAAAACCTTCGGCGCGACATCGCGACTGACGAAAGCCTCGCCGATATCGCGCGCCAGGATAAGGCTGATCCGCCCATCCTTTACTTTCTTGTCCTTGCGCATGTGCTTGAGCAACGAATCGGGTGCGAAGGGCGGCGCCTTGCTGCGCAAGCCGATAGCGTCGAAATGGCGGCGTACACGAATCGGCACCGCAGCGGGGCAAAGCCTCAATTGGGCCGACAGGTCGAAAGCCATGCCCATGCCGATCGCCACCGCCTCGCCATGCAGCAGCCCGTTGCCGAAGCCGGTCTCGATCTCAAGCGCATGGCCGAAAGTATGGCCGAAATTCAACAGCGCGCGCTCGCCGGTTTCGCGCTCGTCGGCGGCGACGATGCGCGCCTTGGCGCCACAGCTCCGCAGCACCGCGTCGCGACGCAGCGCGGCATCGCCTTTGAGGAGGGCGGCGGCGTTAGCCTCGAGCCATTCAAAGAACTCGCGGTCGCGGATCAGACCGTATTTGACGATTTCGGCATAGCCGGCGAGGAGCTCGCGCGGCGGCAGCGTCGCCAAGGCGTCGGTATCGGCGATGACCAGCACCGGCTGGTGGAAGGCGCCAACGAGATTCTTGCCATGCTTCGTGTCGATCGCGGTCTTGCCGCCGACGGAGCTATCGACCTGCGCCAACAGTGTCGTCGGCACCTGGACGTAGTCCAGGCCACGCAGCAGGGTCGCCGCGGCGAAACCGGTCAAATCGCCGACCACGCCGCCACCGAGCGCCACCAGTGCTACGGCGCGCTCGATCCCGCGTCCCAGCAAATCCTCGCACAGTCCCGCAAAATGCGCGAAATCTTTGGTCTGCTCGCCGGGCGGCAGGATCATCGCCTCAGCGGCGATGCCGGCCCTCGCCAGCCCGGCCTGCAACGGCTGCAGGTGCAACCGCGCAACGTTCTCGTCGGTGACGACGACGACCCGCTTCTGGCGCAGCACCGGCGCTACCAGCGCGCCGGCATCAGCCAGCAAGCCGCTGCCGACGACGATGTCGTAGCCGCGCGCGCCGAGTTCGACGCGGAGCCGCTGGGGCGCCGCGGTCATGACCTGGTCTCCGCCGCGACGCCGAGCGGGTGCGCTAGCGCCGCCAGGATACGCTCGCAGGTGATTTCGGGCGGACCATCGGCGCTGTCGACGGTGACGTCGGCCTCGGCATAGATCGGATGGCGCTCGGCGATCAGCTTCTCGATGACAATCCGAGGATCGTCGCGCTTCAGCAACGGCCGGTTGGTGCGACGCGCGACGCGGGTCAGCAGCAATTCTGCGTCGGCGCGGATCCAGACCGAGACCGCGCGATCGCGGATGAGTGCTCGCGTCGACGGGTCCATGAAGGCGCCGCCGCCGGTGGCCAGAACATGAGGCGGATTGCCGAGCAGGCGCGCGATGACGGCGCGCTCGCGATCGCGGAACACGGCCTCACCGAAGCGCTCGAAGATTTCCTCGATGGAGGCGCCGCCCGCCGCCTTTTCGATTTCGGTATCGGCATCGGTGAAGGGCAGCCCCAGGCGCTGCGCCAGACGCCGGCCGACGCTGCTCTTGCCGGCGCCCATCAGGCCGACGAGGGCGATCGTCTTCGGCGCGCGCCAAGCAGGATGTGTCGTTGAAACGCTCATGGGGCGCCGATAGACTGTCGCATCTTGGCCACCCTAGCATACCGCCAGGATCGACCGCCAACCGGCCGCGCCGCCGGATCGGCAATGGTCGGAGCACATTTTGCCGAGGATTAACCGGGCATGGGAAAGTTCATTCTGATCGTCTTCGCGACGCTGGTCGTGTTGATCGTCGCGGGCGGCGGCATTCTCATGTTCTGGGACGTCCCGGCGCCAACCGCGCGGGTCGAGCATCCGATTCCCGATGCGCGCTTTCCGCGCTGATTTGGCGGGCGACCTTCGGCATCGTGCCGCGCCGCCGCTGATCCTTCTTGCCCTGCTGCTCGCGGCTCCCGCCCGCGCCCAGCAAGACGGGCCCATCCAATTGGTGCCGCCGCCGACACCGGCGCCATCGACCACGACCATTCCGGCGCCGCTGCCGCAGCCGACCAATTTGGCGCCGGATCGCGACGCCGTTGTTCCCGCTGGCGAGAACGACATCGTCGTCGCGCCGTTGCAACCGATCGACTCTGCCTGGGCCGGCACGATCGACGAAAACAACGGCGGCTTCCCCCACATCATGTGGATCGGCACCCCGCGCGGCATCGTCAGCGCCGCGCTGCCGCTGCTCCAGCCCTCCACCTCGCCGGTGCTTTCCGGGCTGGCCTGGCGGCTGTTGCTGAGCGACGCGGATTCGCCGGTCGGCGACGAGCCGCCGAACACGCCCGGCCTGTTAGCGCTACGCATCGACCGGCTCTATGCGCTGGGCATCGTCAGCGATGCCCCGCCGCTGTTCGAGCGCATCTCGACCAGCGTGCCGAACGAGATGATCGATCGCGACCATATCGAGCTGCGCTTCGCCGCCAACGACAGCGAGGGCGCCTGTCGCGACGTGAACGAGCATATCGCGCGTTATCAGGGCAATTGGTGGGACCGCGCCTTGATCGCCTGCCAGGCGCTCGCCGGCGACAAGGCCAAGGCGGCGCTCGGGCTGAGCTTGCTCGCCGACCAGAAGACGCCGGCCGATCCCGCCTTCGCGGCGCTGGTCGCGCGGCTCGCCGGCCAGAAAGTCAAATTCACGCAATTGCCCGATCCGACACCGATGCGCCTGGCGCTGCTCGCCAAGGCGAAGCTGCCCTTGCCGCCCGACGCGCTGGCATCGGCCGGCCCGGCCGCGCTCTATGGCTATGCCACCAACGACGCCGTGCCGCCAGAGGAGCGCCTCGCCGCGGCAGAGCGCGCCGCATTGCTCGGCGCGCTGCCGAGCGAGGATCTCGACACGCTTTACGGCAAAATCTCCTTCAAGCCGGAGGAACTCGCAGCCGCGCAAAAGGCGGTGAAGCCGCCCGCCGATGCGCGAGGCCGCGCGCTGCTGTTCATGCTGGCCGGCGGCGCCACCGAGCCGAAGGCGCGGGTGGCGGCGATGACGCTGTTGCTGGCCGACGCGCGTAAGCGGCATGCCTTCATGCTGACGGCGCGGTTGCTTGCACCGCGGCTGGTGCAGCTCGTGCCCGCCGATTCCGATCCAGGCTTTGCCGCCGACGCCGCCCGCGCGTTGATCGCCGCCGGTCACGCCGATCTGGCGAGCCCCTGGATCGCGGCGGCGCAGGACAACGCGGTGCTGGTGGTGAGCCGGATGACCGGGCGCGGCAAACCGCAAATCGAGCCGGCGCTGTTGAAGGACGCGATTGCGGGGCTCGCCGCGCGTGACCCCGCCAACGCGCCCTATCGCGCCGATTTGCTGCTGGCGGCGCTCAGCGCACTCGGCGTCGAGCGGCCGAGCCTCGACCAGGCGCCCGATCTGCGAGCGCCGGCGCGCCAAGCCGCGCTGCCAAACGCGGCGCTGTGGCAGGAACAGCAACGCGCCGCCGACAGCCGTCGTTTCGGCGAGACCGTGCTGACCACGCTGTTGATCGCCAATTCCAATGGCGAACTCACCGGCGAGCCGATCGTCCTGGCACGCGCGATTTCGGGCTTGCGCGCTGTCGGCCTCGACGGCGAGGCGCATGCCCTCGCAGTCGAGGCGGCGCTCGAAGCCGGTCTCTGACGTGACCGCGCCCCGCCGGCTCGAAGCCTTTCTCGAAATGCTGGCGGCGGAGCGTGGCGCCGCCCGCCTCACCCTCGAGGCCTATCGCAACGATCTTGCCCAGGCTGCCGCCTTCCTGAAGCGTCGCGGGGTCGCGCTCGCGGACGCATCGGACGACGATCTGCGCAAATACATGGCCGGCATGGCCGAGGCGCAGCTGGCGGCCAGCACCGCGGCGCGGCGCTTGTCGGCGCTGCGGCAATTCTTCCGTTTCCTGGTTCTCGAAAAGGCGCGGCGCGACGATCCGACGGCGGCGCTCGACGGACCACGGCCGAAGCGTCCATTGCCCAAGATTCTGCAGGAGGATGAAGCAGCGCGCCTGGTCGAGACGGCGAAAAAGAAAAAGGGTGCCGAAGGCGCGCGCCTCCTCTGCCTGGTCGAGCTACTCTACGGCTCGGGGCTGCGCGTGTCGGAGCTCGTCTCGCTGCCGCTCGCCGCGGCAAAGCGCGATCCGCGCTTTCTGGTCGTGCGCGGCAAGGGCGCGAAAGAACGCCTCGTGCCGCTCGGCAGGCCGGCGCGACGCTCGCTCGAAGACTATCTCGATCAGCGCGACCGTTTCCTAAAAGACGGGACCGCTTCGCGCTGGCTCTTTCCGTCGCGCGGCGCCACCGGCCATCTGACGCGGCGGCGTTGCGGGCAGCTGCTCAAGGAACTGGCGCTCGCCGCCGGGCTCGATCCGGCGAAACTGTCGCCGCATGTGCTGCGCCACGCCTTCGCCAGCCACCTGGTCGACCGCGGCGCGGATCTGCGCAGCGTTCAGGAGATGCTCGGCCACGCCGACATCGCGACGACGCAGATCTATACCCATGTGCAAAGCGAGCGGCTGAAACGCCTGGTCACCGAGGCGCATCCGCTGGCGCGGAAGAAATAGCCCATCCAGCGCGTGCCCGGGGTTGGCGCGCCGCGGCCTCCCATGGTAATTGTCGCGCCGCATGCGCCATTTTCTCGAATTCGAAAAGCCGCTCGCCGAACTCGAAGGCAAGATCGAGGAGCTCCGCCATCTCAACGATGGCGGCGACCTCAACATTGCCGACGAGGTGGCTAAGCTCGAGACCAAGGTCGACCGTTTCTTGCGCCAGACCTATGCCAAGCTAACGCCGTGGCAGAAGGTGCAGCTCGCACGCCACCCGGATCGGCCGCACGGCTCGGATTACCTGAAGCGCCTGATCGTCGACTTCACGCCGCTCGCCGGCGACCGCGCCTTTGCGGAAGACCGCGCCATCATCGGCGGCCTCGGCCGCTTCCGCGGCCATTCGGTCGTCGCGATCGCGCATGAGAAGGGCGCGGACACCGAATCCCGTGTGCGGCATAATTTCGGCATGGCGCGTCCGGAGGGCTATCGCAAGGCGCGGCGCCTGATGGAACTTGCCGCGCGCTTCGATCTGCCGGTGCTGACCTTCGTTGACACCGCCGGCGCCTATCCCGGCATCGACGCCGAGGCGCGCGGCCAGGCCGAGGCCATCGCCCGCGCCATCGAAGCCTGCCTGCAGCTCGAAGTCCCGCTCATTGCCACCATCATTGGCGAAGGCGGCTCGGGCGGCGCCATCGCGCTCGCCGCGGGCAATTCCGTGCTCATGCTCGAACACGCGATCTATTCGGTGATATCGCCCGAGGGTTGCGCCTCGATTCTGTGGCGGAGCTCCGAGAACGCGCAGGACGCCGCCGAGGCGTTGCGCCTCACCGCGCAGGATTTGTTGCGGTTGAACGTCATCGACGCGATCGTGCCGGAACCGCTGGGCGGCGCGCATCGCGCGCATGAAGCGGCGATCCACGCCGCGGGCGACGCCATCGAGCGGGCGCTGCTGCCCCTGCGAAAGCTCGACGGCGCCGCGTTGCGCACGGCGCGGCGCGCCAAATTCCTACAGATGGGTACGCGCGGGATCTAATCCTCGGCTGGCGACCGCAGAATGTAGCCGGTGCCGCGCACCGTGTGCAGCAGCGGATGCGCGAATTCCTTGTCGATCTTCTGCCGCAGCCGGCTGACATGGACGTCGATGACGTTGGTCTGCGGATCGAAATGATGATCCCAGACCTTTTCGAGCAGCATGCTGCGGGTGACGATGTGGCCGGCATGTCGCATCAAATATTCGAGCAGGCGGAATTCGCGCGGCAGCAGCTCGATCTCGTGGCCGCCGCGGGTCACGCTTCGCGCGATCAGATCCATTTCAAGGTCGGCGACCTTGAGCCGCGTCTCGGCGGCAGCGCCGCGGCGGGTCAGCGCCTCGAGCCGGGCGAGGAGTTCGGAGAAGGCAAAGGGCTTCGGCAGATAATCGTCGCAGCCGGCGTTAAGGCCTTCGACCCGGTCCTCGACGTCGCCGAGCGCGCTCAGCACCAGGACCGGCGTCTGATCGTTGGCCGCGCGCAATGCGGCGATGATCGATAAGCCATCGAGACCCGGCAGCATGCGATCGATGATCATGGCATCGAATTCGCCTTCCCGCGCGCGGGCCAAGCCCTGGCGCCCTTCGGCGGCAAGATCGACGCGATGACCGCTTTCGGTCAGGCCCTTGACGAGATAGGCCGCGGCCTCGCGGTCATCCTCGATCAGCAGAATGTGCATGGCGGCACTGACTGACATGGCATGCGAGGCCGGCGCTTGCGCGCCGACCCTCAAAATCAGCCGTTATCCGGGCCGCCACGCGTCGAGAGCGCGACGTATTCATTGATGCCGTGCCGGTTCAGCAGAATGAGCAGTGGCTGGGCGCCGCTCTTCTGCTTATTCGCCGCCTCGAGCTTCGCCGCCACGTCTTTCGGTGTCGCGACCGGCTGCTGATTGATCAAGACGATCACATCGCCGGCCTGGATGCCGCTGTCGCTGAGCGGGCTGCTCGCCGAGACATCGGTGACGATCACACCCTTGACGCTCGCCGGCACATGAGCCCGGCTGCGCAGCTCTGGCGTGAGCGGCGACAGCTTGAGCCCGAGGGCCGAAATCGTCGCCGGCGCCGCGGAACCCTTGCGGGGCGCCACCTCGTTCGATGCGAGCTGCTGCAAGTTCGCCGGCATCTGGGCGATTTGCGGATCGAGGGTAACCATGCTGCCCTGGCGCCAGACCTTTACCGGCGCGCTCTGCCCGACGGGCGTCTCGGCGACCGCGATCGGCAAATCGCGCACATGCGCGATCGGGTGACCGTTGTATTCGACGATCACGTCGCCCTGTTTCATCCCGACCTTCTCGGCAGGGCCGCCCTTGGTCACGTCGGCGACGAGCGCGCCAGCGGCCTTGGGCAGGCCGAGATTGGTCGCGATCTCAGGCGTGACGGTCTGGATCTGCACGCCGAGCCAGCCGCGGTCGACCTTGCCGTGCGCGCGGAGCTGCTCGATCACCGGCTTCGCCAGACTCGACGGGATGGCGAAGCCGATCCCGACCGAGCCGCCATTGGGCGAGTAGATCGCCGTGTTGATGCCGATGACTTGGCCATTGAGGTTGAAATCCGGGCCACCGGAATTGCCGCGATTGATCGATGCGTCGATCTGCAGAAAGTCGTCATAGGGGCCGGCATGGATGTCGCGGCCGCGCGCGGAGACGAATCCCGGACTGACCGTACCGCCGAGGCCGAACGGATTGCCAACCGCCAGCACCCAGTCGCCGACCTGCGCGGCGCCGCTGTCGCCCCAACTGACGTAGGGCAGCGGTTCCTTCGCCTCGATCTTGACAAGCGCGAGGTCGGTCTTGGGATCGCGGCCGATCACCTTGGCAGGATGACGGCTATCGTCCTGGAAAATCACGGTGACCTTATCGGCGTTCTCGACGACGTGATTGTTGGTCACGATGTAGCCCGCCGGGTCGATGATGAAGCCGGAACCGAGCGCCAGGCGATGGCCCTGCGGGATCGGGGTTTGACGACCGCCTTGGCGTTGCTCCTGCTGGAAGAAGCGGCGTAGGAATTCGTCGAAGGGCGACGGCGGGAAAGCCTGCTGCGGGTTCTGGTTATCCGGCCCCATCCCTTGGTCTTGATCCGAGTCCTGGTCTTCGATGATGGTGCCCTGCCCCGCCTTCTCGGTGACCGAGATGTTGACCACCGCCGGCATCACCTTCTTGACGATGGGGGCAAAGCTCGGCAGCGCGACGCTCGCCGGGCTCGCAGGCTGCTGCGTCTGTTGCGCGCCGGCCAGCGGCGCGAAAACCAGCATCAGGGCCGCGCTGGCAGCCAGCGTCGCCACCCGCAGGCGGCGATATGACGGCGGGGAAGGAGAAGAAGGAAAAGTCATTGGAATCGACCTCGTTGAAGGCTGCTTTGCCTGCCTGAACGGTAAAGTCGCGCGATGGGACGCCGTCGGCCTCCGGAGCGGCAACCCTCGGACAATCGGCCTCGGCAGATTACGTCGCGCCTTCGGGGCGGTTAAATCAATGTAATGCGGCGATTGTGCGGCGGGGGGTCGCCGCTGCGCTCAGATACGGCCGTGGCAGTGCTTGAATTTCTTGCCGGAGCCGCATGGGCACGGGGCGTTGCGCGGCGTGCGCGCCCACGCCGCCTCGGGCTTGACGGCCGGGGGCGCCGCAGCCGCCGGTGCGGCAAGCGCAGGATCCTGCCGGGTCTCAACGGTGTTGCGCGGCGGCGGCGGCGCCAGATCCTCGCCGCGCTGCACACGCATTTCGACATGCGCCAGGGTACTGGTTACCGCCTCGCGCAAACCCACCAGCATTTGCTGGAACAGTTCGAAAGCCTCGCGTTTGTATTCGTTGAGCGGATCGC
>DASRKX010000014.1:0-3144 GCA_035648735.1 Allostellaceae bacterium | reverse complement strand
GTCGACCGCGCCTTTGCGGATGCTCGACCCGTCGAGATCGACGCCGCTCATCCGCGTCTGCGCCGAGAACGGCACGAAGACGGCTTTGAGCGCCGCCATCTCACGCCCGCGGATCGCGTATTTCTCCTTGGCCAGGACGACGATCGAGCGTCCCTCCGGTGTCTCGTCGCTCAAGGACGAGAATTGCGCCGAGTCTGCCAAATCGTGTTCGGGGACGCCCGGTAGAGGAATGAACTCGGTCGCTTGACGGTTGCCTAAGGTAATGGTGCCGGTCTTGTCGAGCAGCAGCGTATCGACGTCGCCCGCCGCCTCGACCGCCCGGCCCGACATGGCGAGCACGTTGAACCGCACCAGCCGGTCCATGCCGGCGATGCCGATGGCCGAGAGCAGCGCGCCGATGGTCGTCGGAATCAAGGTGACGAAAAGCGCGATCAGCACGACGACGGAAACCGCCCCGCCGGCATAGACGGCGAAGCTCGGAATTGTGACGGTGGCGAAAACGAAGATCAGCGTCATTCCCGCGAGCAAGATATTGAGCGCGATCTCGTTGGGTGTTTTCTGGCGCACCGCGCCTTCGACCAGCGCGATCATGCGGTCGAGAAAGGTCGAGCCCTGCGCGGCGGTGATCCTCACTTTCAGCCAATCGGAGGTGACGCGCGTGCCGCCGGTGACGGCGGAGCGGTCGCCGCCGCTCTCGCGGATGACGGGCGCCGATTCGCCGGTAATGGCCGATTCATCGACCGAGGCGACGCCCTCGATCACCTCGCCGTCGCTCGGGACATAGTCGCCGGTCTCGACCAGGACGATATCGCCCGACTTGAGCGATGCCGCCACCACGAGCTCGAACTTCCGGCCATGACTGTCGTTGAGACGCTTGGCCTTAGTGTCGGTGCGCATACGGCGCAGCGTATCGGCCTGGGCCTTGCCGCGACCCTCGGCGACGGCCTCGGCGAAATTGGCGAACAGCACGGTAAACCACAGCCAAAGGGTGATCTGACCGGAAAACAAGGCGTTGGTGCCGATAACCGCGCCGGCGCCGAACACCAGGTCGCGGACGAAGAAGATCGTGGTCAGCACCGAAACGATCTCGACCACGAACATGACCGGATTCTTGACCAGGGTGCGCGGGTCGAGCTTGCGGAAAGCCGCGCCGAGCGCCGGCACGATGAGCGCGCTGTCGAACAACGGCAACGGCTTCACGCTTCGCTTGAACAGCGATTCCGGCTGCGTGTCGGCGGTGATGGCGATGACGTTCTTCGCGTTCATATGCGGATTCCTTATGGCGCGGGATAAAGCGTGCCGCTCGTCATCGCGACGTGCTCGACCACCGGCCCGAGCGACACCGCCGGGAAATAGGTCAAGCCGCCGATGATGAGGACGACGCCGACCAGCAGCCCGACGAAGAGCGGCCCGGTCGTCGGGAAGGTGCCCGCCGACGGCGCGAGCAGCTTCTTCTGCGCCAGCGAACCGGCCACGGCCAGGAGCGGAATGACGAAGACGAAGCGCCCGATCAGCATCGCGAAGGCAAGCATCGTGTTGTAGAAAAGCGTGTTCGCCGAAATTCCGGCGAAGGCGCTGCCATTATTCCCGGTGGCCGAGGTGAAGGCATAGAGAATCTCGCTAAAGCCGTGCGGACCGGTATTGGCGATGCCGGCGAGGCCGGCGGGCAGCACCGTGGCGAGCGCGGTGAAGCCCAGGATCGACAGCGGCAGGCTCAACAGCGCCAGGATGGCCATCTTGACCTCGCGCGCCTCGAGCTTCTTGCCGAGATATTCCGGCGTGCGGCCGACCATCAATCCGGCGACGAACATGGCGACGATTGCGAAGGCGAGCATGCCGTAAAGGCCCGAGCCCACGCCGCCGAAGATCACCTCGCCGAGCTGGATATTGACCAGCGGCACCATGCCGCCCAGCGGCGTCAGGCTGTCATGCATGGTGTTGACCGCGCCGCAGGAGGCATCGGTCGTCACCGTGGTGAAAAGCACCGAATTGGCGATACCGAAGCGGACCTCTTTCCCCTCCATATTGCCGCCGGTCTGAAGCGCGCCGGGCGTCTGGTCGATATTGAACTGCGTGAAAGCGGGGTTACCCGCGGCCTCCGCCCAATAGGCGGTTGTAACCCCGACCAGGAACAATACGCCCATCGCGGCGAACACCGCCCAGCCCTGGCGTTCGTTCTTCACCATGCGGCCGAGGACATTAGTGAGCGCCGCGCCGATCGAAAAGATCAGCACGAGCTGGACGAAATTGGTCAGGGCGTTGGGATTCTCATAGGGATGCGCTGAATTGGCGTTGAAGAAGCCGCCGCCATTGGTGCCCAGCATCTTGATGACTTCCTGGGAAGCCACCGGGCCCTGCGCGATGGTCTGCTTGGCGCCTTCGAGAGTCGTGGCGTCGATATAGGCGTGCAAATTCTGCGGCATGCCCTGCCAGACGAAGAACAGCCCGATGACGATCGACAGCGGCAACAGGATGTAGATCGTACAGCGAGTCACATCGACCCAGAAATTGCCGATCGCCTTGGCTTCGCGCCGGGCGAAGCCGCGGATCAGCGCGATCGCCAGCGCGATGCCGGTGGCGGCGGACATGAAATTATGCACGGTCAATCCCGCCATCTGGACGAGGTAGCTCATCGTCGTCTCGGGCACGTAGGATTGCCAGTTGGTGTTGGTGACGAAACTGATCGCGGCATTGAAGGCGAGGCTCTCCTCGACCGCGCTTTGCCCCGCCGGGTTGAACGGCAGCACGGCCTGGAAGCGCTGCAACGCGTAGAGCGTCACGAATCCGGCAAGACTGAACAGCAGCATGGCGAAGCCGTAGGTCAGCCAGTGCTGCTCCTGCTTCTCGTCGACGCCGCACGCCCAATAGACCGCGCGCTCGACCGGGCGCAGCGCAGGGCTGAGGAAATTCCGCTCGCCGTTGAACACGCGCGTCATGTAGCCACCCAAGGGCCGCGTCAGCGCGATGATGACGACGCAAAAGATCGCGATCTGGATCCAGCCATTTGCCGTCATGGCGCGCTCCTAGAACTTTTCCGGTCGAATGAGGGCGATGACGAGATAGGCCGTGATGGCCACGCTCACGATCGCGCCGAGGATGTAATCGAACATGACCTGCCTCACATCCGTTCGCAGACGAGGGCGT
>DASRKX010000013.1:0-6457 GCA_035648735.1 Allostellaceae bacterium | reverse complement strand
TGCGGGCGGCCAGCCCTATGTCATCCCCAATCTCTTCGTCTATGCCGAGGGCAGGGTCTATATCCACACCAGCGCCGCCGGGCATTTCCAGCACAACATCGAGGCCAACCGGCGCGTCTGCTTCGAGGCCGCCGAGATGGGCACGATCTATCCCTATGGCGAGTTCGAATGCGACACCACGGTGAGCTATGCCAGCGTGGTCGGCTTCGGCACCGTGCGCGTCGAGGCCTCGCCCGAGGCCAAGGCGCTGTTCTTCGACCGCTTCATGGCGAAATACGGCGACGCGAAATGGGTGCGGCCCAAGGGATTCTATCCCCGGCTTGACCAGGTGACGGTCTATTGCCTCGAGCTGAAGAACGTCACCGGCAAGAAGGGCCCGCTGCCCCAGCTATCGGATCAGTGGCCGGTGAAGAATATGACCAAGTCGCCCGGCGCCAAGCCGCCCAAGCGCTAGGCGCCGTTCGTCGCGCCGGCGATCGCCTGCCACAGCCGCTCAGGCGTCGCCGGCATCTCGAAATGCCTTATGCCGAGCGGCGCCAGCGCATCGTTGACCGCGTTCATCACCGCCGGCAAGGCGCCGACGCAGCCGGCTTCGCCGGCGCCCTTGATGCCGAGCGGGTTGTTCGGGGACGGCACGTCGTTGCTGCCGACCGCGATCGGCGGGAAATCCTCGGCGCGCGGCAGGCAGTAATCCATGAACGAGCCCGACAGCAGCTGGCCGCTGGCGCGGTCATAGACCATGTTCTCGCACAGTGCCTGGCCCAGCCCCTGCGCGATGCCGCCGTGGATCTGGCCCTTCAACAGCAGCGGATTGACCACCCGGCCGACGTCGTCGACCACGGCATAGCGCCGGACACGACAGTCGCCGGTGTCGGGGTCGATCTCGACCTCGCAGAGATGAAAGCCGTTCGGGAAGGTGCCGGCCGGCGGGCGGAACACGGCGTTGGCGTCGAGGCCGATCTCGAGGTCGGGCGGCATGCGCTGCAGATTGTAGGACGCCTTGGCGACCGAGATCAGGTCGATCGACTTGTCGGTCCCGGCGACGGTGAATTTGCCGTCGGCGAATTCGATGTCGAGCGCCGCGGCTTCGAGCAGATGCGCCGCGACCTTCTTGCCCTTCTCGACGATCCGTTCGGCCGCGACCATCAGCGCGCCGCCGCCGACCGACAGCGAGCGCGAGCCGAAGGTGCCGCGGCCGTGGAAGACCTTGTCGGTGTCGCCGAAAATGACCGTGACCTGATGCGGCTCCAGCCCCAGGAAATGATTGGCGAGCTGGCGGAACGCCGTCTCGTGGCCCTGGCCGTGGCTGTGCGTGCCGAGGAGGAGGGTGGCGCCGCCCGTCGCATCGAAGCGGATTTCCGCGGCTTCCTCGAAGGGCGCCGCCGCCGGCCCGCCGGCGACCTCGATGACCGAGGCGATGCCGATGCCGTAGAGCTTGCCCGCCTGGCGCGCCGCCTCCTGCCGCGCCGCGGCGCCCTGCCAGTCGCCCAGATCGAGCGCCATGTCCATGGTCTTCTCGAACTCGCCGCAATCATAGGTGAAGACCAGCCCGGTCTTGTACGGCATGGCGCCGGGCGGGATCATGTTGCGCCGGCGCAGCGCGATGCGGTCGATGCCGGTCTCGCGCGCGGCGATGTCGACGATGCGCTCGATGCAGTACGACGCCTCGGGCCGTCCGGCGCCGCGATAGGGGCAGGTGGCGTTGGTGTTGGAAAAGACGCCCGTCACCTTCACGTGAATGGCGGGCGTGGTGTAGGGGCCGGCGAGGCCGCCGACATTGCCCACCGGCACGTGCAGCCCGTTGGCGGCAAGATAAGCGCCGAGATTGGCGATGGTGTCGACGTCGAGCGCCAGGAACTTGCCGTTCTCGTCCAGCGCCAGCGCCACCTCCGAGATATTATCCCGGGCATGATGGTCGGCGGCGAAGGATTCGCCGCGCTCGGCCATCCATTTGACCGGCCGGCCGATGCGCTTCGCCGCCCACAGCACCAGCGAATATTCGGGGAAGCTGCTGCCCTTCATGCCGAAGCCGCCGCCGACATCCGGCGAGACGACGCGGAGCCGGCTGGCGGGAATCTTGAGGATCTGCTCGGCCAGCTCGGCGCGCATGAGGTGCGGCGCCTGGAGCCCGGCATGGAGCGTGTAGCGCTCGTCGCTGGTGTCGTAGAATCCCAGCGCCGCGCGCGTCTCCATCGGATTGGCGGCGATGCGGTTGATGACGAAGCGTTCCCTGACGACGTGCTTGGCGCGCCGGAAGGCGTCTTTCACCGCCGCCTCGTTGCCGAGATGCTCGACGAAGCAGATATTTCCCGGCGCTTCGTCCCACACATTGGGCGCGACCGGCGCCGCCGCCTGCGCTGTATCGGTCACCGCCGGCAGCGTCTCGTAATCGACCGCGATCGCCTCGGCGGCGTCCTTGGCTTCTGCCATAGTTTCCGCGATCACCGCGACGACCGGATCGCCGACATGATGCACCCGGTCGAGCGCCAGGATGCGATAGGGGGTCTGGAAACTGGCGCTGCCGTCCGGCCGCTTGCGCGAAATGCGGGCGCGCAGGAAGCCCAGCCCGTCATCGACCGCGTCCTGGCCGGTCAGGATGGCGATCACGCCCGGAATCGAGGCCGCCGCATCCGTCTCGATCTTGCGGATGCGCGCCGCCGCATGGGGCGAGCGCAGCACGTAGAGATGTGCCGCGCGCGGCAGCACGATGTCGTCGGTATAGCGGCCGCGGCCGCGCAGCAGCCGGAAATCCTCGGTGCGGGGAACCGCCCGGCCGAGATCGTATTCACGCATGCCGCGGACCCTTCACGCTCGATGGTGGGCGCGATCCTGCCCTCGCGGTAATGTGTCTGTCCAGCCTCGCCCATCGTCATTTCGTCGCCGCCGCTTGGGTTGACAAGGACGGTGGCAACCGCAAAAGTCCGGGCCAACGTCGCCCTTGGCGACGCCGGGAGGAGACCGAATAATGCGTAGGAATCTCGCCGCGCTGGCCCTGGCCATTGCCCTGTCGTCCTCGCTGTTCAACGGCTCCGCCCGCGCCGAGGCGCCGCTCAAGATCAGGATTTCCTGGGCCGTCGTCCCGGGCCAGCTCACCGCCGTGCTGTTCGCGCCCCAGGAGGCGTTGAAGCATTACGGCAAGAGCTACACCGTCGAGCTCACCCACTTCCGCGGCAGCACGCCCCAGATCACCGGCCTCGCCTCGGGCGATCTCGATTTCGCCTCGCTGGCCTTCTCGTCTTTCGGCCTCGCCATCCAGAACGCGCATATGGAGGACATTCGCGCCGTCGCCGATCTCTATCAGGACGGCATTCCCGGCTACTACACCAGCGAGTACATGGTTCGCGCCGACAGCGGCATCAACAAGCCCGAGGATCTGAAGGGCAAGATCGTCGCGACCAACGCCATCGGCGGCGCGGTCGACATCGCCTCGAAGAGATTCCTTTTGAGTCACGGCCTCCAGGACAAGCGCGACTACCAGGTGGTCGAGATCGAGTTCCCCAACATGCTGGCCACGATCGAGGAGAAGAAGGTCGATCTGGCGACGATGTTGATGCCGTTCTCGATCGAAGCGCATAAGGAAACCAACCTCAGGACCCTTTACACCGTCGGCCAGGCGATGGGGCCGACGCAGACGACGCTGCTGGTCGGCCGCGCACCCTATCTCGCCGCGCATCGCGCCGTGCTGGTCGATTTCTTCGAGGATTGGATCCGCGCGCTGCACTGGTTCTACGATCCGAAAAACCGCGAGGCCGCGATCAAGATCGTCGCCGACTTCACCAAGAAGCCGCCGTCGGAATATTCGGACTGGCTGTTCACCAAGAAGGACAATTACCGCGACATCAACGCCAAGCCAAACCTCGCCGCGCTGCAAAGCAACCTCGCGGTGCAGAAGAAAGTAGGCTTCCTCAACATCGACATCGACGTGAAGAAATACGCCGACACCTCGATCGTGGCCGATGCCGCGAAGCGCATTCATTGAAGGGCCGGCGAAAATAATGGCGGCGACCGGCATCCAGTTCGACGCCGTCAGCCATACCTATCGGCCGCCGCGCGGCAAGCCGGTGCTGGCGCTCGACGGCGTCTCGCTCGACGTGCATGACCGCGAATTCGTCGCCTTGCTCGGTCCGTCGGGTTGCGGCAAGAGCACGCTGCTCTATCTGCTCGGCGGCTTCATCCCGGTGGAGCAGGGCAGCATCACGGTCGCCGGCAAGCCGATCGACGGCCCGGGCCGCGATCGCGGCATCGTCTTCCAGAACTTCGCGCTCTTTCCGTGGAAGACGGTGCGGCAGAACATTCTCTATGGGCTCGAGAAGCAGGGCGTCGCCAAGGCCGAGCGCGAGCGCCGCGCGCGGGAATTCATCGAGCTCGTGCATCTGAAGGGCTTCGAGGACAGCTATCCCTCGCAGCTCTCGGGCGGCATGAAGCAGCGCGTCGCCATCGCCCGCACCCTCGCGGTCGAGCCCGGCATCCTCCTGATGGACGAGCCGTTCGGCGCGCTCGACGCGCAGACCCGCGCGCTGATGCACGAGGAGCTGCTCGCCATCATCCGCCGCGCGCCCAAGACGGTGGTCTTCGTCACCCACGACGTGCGCGAGGCGGTCTATCTCGCCGACCGCGTCGCGGTGATGTCGGCGCGGCCCGGCCGCATCAAGCAGATCGTCGACACCAAATTCACCGGCGGCCGGCGGCCCGAGCTGGTCAACACCCGCGAATTCATCGACAAGGTCGAGAATCTCTGGACGCTGGTGCGCGACGAGGCGATCCGGGCACAAGCGGTGCGCGAATGACTCGCGTACACACGCGTCCCCCTCACCCAGCTTTGGCTAAGGCTCGGCGTTCGCCTCGCCAACCCAAAGCAACCCTCTCCCCCGGTTTCGGGGGAGAGGGAAGGGTGAGGGGGCATGCTCTTGTTCAAGTCGCAAGCGGTAGCTCGTTGCGTCCGGTGCGCGAATGAACCGCTTGTTCGCCTTCATCGTCCGCATCCTGCCGCTGTTCCTGCTGGCGGGGCTGTGGGAGATCGCACCGCGCGTGGGGATCATCAATCCGAGCGCCCTGCCGCCGCTGAGCGCGGTGCTGGTGGCGTGGTGGGATCTGCTGCTGTCGGGCGACCTCGTTTACAACGGGATTTCGTCGCTCATCAACGTCGTCGCCGGGCTGGGTCTCGGCATCGTCGTCGGCGTGCTCGCCGGCGTGCTGATGGCCTGGTATCCGCCGGTCGACGCGATCGTCAGCCCGCTGATGAAAAGCCTCTATCCCATGCCGAAATCGGCGCTCATCCCGGTGATGATCCTGTGGTTCGGGCTCGGCGCCGGCTCCAAGATCGCCTCGATCTTCATGGGCTGCCTATTGCCCGTCGTGCTCAGTTCCTACAACGGCGCGCGCGGCACCGAGCAGACGCTGATCTGGTCGGCGCTGGGCCTCGGCGCCTCGCGCCGCCAGGTGCTGTGGGAGATCGTCGTGCCCAACGCCCTGCCGGAAATCCTCGCCGGCGTGCGCAACGCGCTGGCGATCTCGTTCATCCTGCTGGTGAGCTCCGAATTCCTCGTCGGCCAGCGCGGCCTGGGCTATCTGATCTCCTTTCTCGGCGACGGCGGCGTCTACGACGCCATGTTCGCGGCCGTGCTGACGGTGTCGGCCATCGGCTTCTTCGCCGACCGCATCTACCTCTTCTTCATGCAGCGGGCGCTCCAATGGCGGGAGTGAAGGCGAAAGAGGAAACGGCGAGGCACGGCGAGGCGCGGCTGATGGCGCTGCGCCTCGGCTCGATCGTCGTCTTCCTCGCCGCGTGGCAATTGACCGCCATGTCGCATGTGTTTTCCGACTTCCTGCTGCCGTCCTTGTCCACCGTGCTGGTGCGGCTGTGGCAGGATCTCGTCTCCGGCGATCTGCTGCGCGGCATCGGCTTGACGCTGATCCGCGCCTTCATCGGCTTCGCCGCCGCGGGCGTGGCGGGGGTCGTCATCGGCGTCGGCATCGCCCGCGTGCCGCTGATGCGCTGGTTCTTCGATCCGCTGGTCTCGGCGGGATTGCCGATGCCCAAGGTCGCCTTCCTGCCGATCTTCATGCTGTGGTTCGGCGTCTTCGACGCGTCGAAAATCCTGATGATCGCCTTCTCGTCGGTCTTTCCGGTGATCGTCGAGGCCTGGGCCGGCACGCAGAACATCGACAAATACATGTCGTGGTCGGCGATGAGCCTCGGCGTCGGCAAGAAGCGGTTTTTGTGGGAGATCGCACTGCCGGCGGCGCTGCCGCAGGTCTTCACCGGGCTTCAGGTGGCGCTGCCGATCGCGCTTATTGTGGCGATTATTTGCGAAATGCAGATGGGCGGCGAGGGGCTCGGCGGCTCGATCATGACCGACATGCGCTTTGCCGATTCGCCGGGCGTGTTCGCCGGCATCATCGCCATCGCGCTGGTCGGCCTGGTGCTGGTCAAGGCGATGGAGCTGCTGCGCCGCCG
>DASRKX010000012.1:0-55218 GCA_035648735.1 Allostellaceae bacterium | reverse complement strand
CGTCGCGCGCCACTTCCCAGAGGCGCGGGATGTCGGAGGGATCGTTCTGGCCGTCGCCGTCGAGGGTCGCGATCCAGGGGCTGCGCGCCGGCCAGAGCGCCGCCATCCGCACCGGCGTCAAGGCGGCGCTCTGGCCGGCGCGGCGGGCATGGCGCAGCGCTCGCAGGCGCGGGAATCCCGCCTTGAGCGCGCGCAGCTCGGCCACGGTCGAATCCGCGCTGCCGTCGTCGACATAGACGATCTCGTAATCGAGTCGGCCGTCGAGCGCAGCGCGAATTTCGCGCACCAGGGGCGCGATGTTCGCCGCTTCGTTGCGGACGGGGATGACGATCGAGATGTCCATGGATTGGTTAACCGCGGGCCGGGCGCGGTTTAGCATGTTTGATGCCGCGCCACCAAGCAAAGAGGGATGCGTTAAGGCCCGCGGCCCTATCATTGAGAGCCATGGCTTTATCCGGTCTCGCTCCTGCGGTGGTCGCTTCGACGCGATTTGGCTTCGCCGCCAAGCCGGGCGAACTCGATCTCATCGCGCGCGACCCACGGGGCTGGGCGCTGGCCCAGCTCCGGGGCGCCGCCGCGCCGCTGCCGGGCAATTTGCCGCCGGCCTCGCGCATGGTGGCGCTGATGCTCGAGGCGCGGCGCGACAAAGGCGCCGACAAGAAGGAATTCAATACGCAGATGCGCGATGTCTACCTCGCCGAGATCGAGGCGCGCATCCGCCAGGCGGCGCAGACCGACGCGACCTTCACCGAGCGGCTGGTCCATTTCTGGAGCAATCATTTTACCGTCTCGGCCTTCCGGCCGTTCGTGCGCGGCTTCGCGGCGGCCTTCGAGCGCGAGGCGATCCGGCCGTATGTCGGCGGGCGTTTCGCCGACATGCTGCTTGCCGCCGAGAGTCATCCGGCGATGCTGCTCTATCTCGACAACGCGGAATCGATCGGCCCCGATTCGATCGGCGGCATCCGCCGCGGCAAGGGCATCAACGAGAATCTCGGCCGCGAGATTTTGGAATTGCACACGCTCGGCGTCGACGGCGGCTACTCGCAGCACGACGTCGAGGCGCTGGCGCGCATCCTGACCGGCTGGTCGATCGCGCAGCTGCAGGACTCGCAAGCCGGCAGCTTCCGCTTCTGGCCGCAGATCCACGAGCCGGGACCGAAGGTGCTGCTCGGCCGGACCTACTCGGAAGACGGCCAGCGCGAGGGCGAGAGGGCGCTGCGCGACCTGGCATCTCATCCGGCGACGGCGCGGCACGTCGCGGTGAAGCTGGCGCGGCATTTCATCGCCGACGAGCCGCCGCATGACGATGTCGAGCGCATCGCCAAGGTGTTCCGCGACACCGGCGGCGATCTGCGGGCGGTCCATACAGCGGTGGTCGAGACTAAGGATATCTGGGACAAGCCCTTCGCCAAATATCGCACGCCCGACGATCTCGTCGTTTCCGCTTGCCGCGTCGCCGGCTTCACGCCGGAAGCGCCGATGCTGGTGCAAAGCCTCAAGAACCTGGATCAAATGCCCTTCTACGCGCCGTCGCCCGCGGGCTGGCCCGACGCGGCGGCCGCCTGGGTTTCGCCTGAATCTGTCCTGAAACGCGCCGAATGGTGCGGCAATTTCGCGGCGCGCATTCCCAATCCGCCCGATCCCGCCCAGCTCGCCGATGCCGTCCTGGGCGAGGCGATGCCGGCGGAGACGCTTGAGGCGATCCAGCGGGCGCCGTCGCGCCGCGACGGGCTGGCGCTGCTCTTCGCCGCGCCCGAATTCCAGAAGAGGTGACCGATGCGTTCCTGTTGCGCGACCTCGCGGCGCGGTTTCCTCGGCCTGGTTGCCGGCGGTTCCTTCACCTTCGCGCTGGCCGGCCTGCCGGGCGCGGTTTTCGCAGCATTGCCGGGCGAGCGACGTTTTGTCGTTGTGCTGTTGCGCGGCGCGCTCGACGGCCTTGCCGCGGTGGCGCCCTATGCCGATCCCCGTTACGCGGAGAAGCGCGGTGCGCTCGCGCTGAAGCCGCCGGGCGAGGCGGGCGGCGCCATCGCGCTCGACCGCAATTTCGCGCTGCATCCGTCGCTCGCGGCGCTCGCCCCTTATTATCAGCGCGGCGAATTCCTCGTCGTGCCCGCCGCCGGCAACGGCTACCAGACGCGCTCGCATTTCGACGCACAGGATCTGATGGAGACTGGGCTTGCGGCGAAACACGGCGAGAGCGACGGCTGGCTCAACCGCGCGCTGGTATTGTTGCAGAAGGGCGATGCGCGGCTCGGCCTCGCCGTCGGCGGCGCGGTGCCGCTGGTGCTGCGCGGCAAGGTGCAGGTGGCAAGCTGGGAGCCGCAGGGCAAGACTCCGCCCGACAGCGACCTCATCGCCGCGTTGAAGCCGATCTACGCCCGCGACCAGCTTCTCGGGCCCGCCTTCGCCGAAGGCCTGAAGGCGCAAAGCTTCGCGGGCGCGGTGCTGGGCGACGACAGCGAGATGGGGAAGGGCATGGGCTTTGGCCCCAAGGCCTTCGCGCCACTCGCCGCCGCGGCCGGAAAATTGCTCGCCGCCGACAAGGGGCCGCGGGTCGCGGCGCTCGATATGGGCGGCTGGGACACGCATGTGGCGCAGGGCGCCGAGACCGGGCGCCTGGCGCAGAACCTGGAGGGTTTGGCCGCCGGCCTCGACGCCATGGCGCAGGCCATGGGGCCGGTCTGGAAGAACACCGTCGTCGTCGCGGTCACCGAATTCGGCCGCACCGTCGCCGTCAACGGCAATAACGGCACCGACCACGGCACCGCCTCGGTCCTTCTGGTCCTCGGCGGCGCGGTCAAGGGCGGCCGCGTCGCGGGCGACTGGCCGGGCCTCGCCAATCTGCAGGACAATCGCGATCTGCGGGTGGCGACCGACAGCCGCCGGGTGATGAAGGGAATCCTGCGCGATCATCTCGGGCTCGATCGCCGCGACCTCGACGCGCGGGTTTTTCCCGATGATGCCGCATTGGCACCCTTCGACGGGATCATCCGCGCATAGCCAGCATTCCCCGGCGCGGCTAAGCTTGCGGCCATGCGCCGCGCCGCTCTCCTTTGCCTATGCGCCGCTCTCGCGGGCTGCATTCCGCCCTACCAGCCGGCCGTCGATATGAAGGGCGTCGACCAGGCCGGACTCGCGCGTGACGTCGGCGAATGCCGCGACGAGGCCCAGCGCGTCTATCCGGCAGGCCCGATCCTGGTCTACACCGTGATCGGCGCGACGATGGGTGCGGGACTCGGCCTGCTGGTCGCCGGCGGTGGCACGGCGGCCGGATGGGGTGCCTTGGCGGGCGGCGCTACCGGTGCCGGTGTCGGCGCCGTGGTGGCGCCGCCGGTCTCGCCGCAGGATTACATCGACGAATGCCTGCGCAACCGCGGCTATATCGTCGAGCCGCAACCGGTGCCGGGGAGTCCGGCGACACCGGCATATCCCCCGACGCCCGTCGATCAATCGGCGCCGGTCTATCCCTGGACGCCCGCGAAGCCTTAATCGCCGACCCAGGCGATGCGCAGCACGTTGGTGGCACCCGGCGTGCCGAAGGGCACGCCCGCGGTGATCACCACGCGGTCGCCCTTGACCGCGAATTCGTCGGCGCGGGCGATGTCGGTCGCCTTCTGCACCATGTCGGTGAAATTGCTGACGTCGGCGGTGTGGACGCAATGCAGCGCCCAGACGATGGCGAGCTTGCGCGCCGTCTGCAGATTCGAGGTCAGGGTGATGATCGGCACGTCCGGCCGCTCGCGCGCGGCGCGCAACGCGGTGGCGCCCGAGGTGGTATAGGACATGATGGCGGCGGCGCCGATCGTGTGCGCGACCTGCGCGGCGGCGGCGCTGATCGCGTCCGACGCGCTGCGGTCGAGCGAGCCGGCCGTCGTCGCGTGCAGCGAGGGGAAATAGGCCGGATCGGCCTGCACCCGCCGGATGATGCGAGCCATCATCAGCACCGACTCGATCGGATATTGGCCGGCCGCGGTCTCGGCCGACAGCATCACCGCATCGGCGCCCTCATAAACGGCGGTAGCAACGTCCGACGCCTCGGCACGCGTCGGCACCGGGGCGCGCATCATCGATTCCAGCATCTGCGTCGCGACGACCACCGGCTTGCCGGCGATGCGGCACGCGCCGACGATACGGCGCTGAAGGGGCGGGACATCTTCCGGCGGCATCTCGACGCCGAGATCGCCGCGCGCCACCATCACCGCATCGCTCAGCTCGATGATCTCGTTGAGCTTGCCGATCGCCGCCGGTTTCTCGAGCTTCACCAGCACGCCGGCGCGACCGCCGATCAGCTTGCGCGCCTCGGCGACGTCTTCCGGCCGCTGCACGAAGGAAAGCGCGATCCAGTCGGCGCCGATGTCGAGCGCAAAGGCGAGGTCGGAGCGGTCCTTCGGCGTCAGCGGCGACACCGGCAGCATCGCGTTCGGTACGTTCACGCCCTTGCGGTCTGACAGCACGCCGCCGGCGACGATCCGGGTCTCGGCGAAATCCTTGTCGCAGCGCTCGACCTTGAGCCGGATGTTGCCGTCGTCGAGCAGCAGATCGACGCCCGGCGCGAGGGCGGCGAAGACTTCAGGATGCGGCAGGCCGGCGCGGCGCTCGTCGCCCGGCGCCGGGTCGAGATCGAGGCGGAAGGCGGCCCCCGATTTGAGCGTGACCTTGCCGCCGGCGAAGATGCCGACGCGCAGCTTCGGTCCCTGCAGATCGGCCATGATGCAGATCGGCCGGTTGGTCTTCTTTTCGAGCGCACGGATGGTGTCGAGCCGCGCCTTGTGGCCGGCCTGGTCGCCGTGGCTGAAATTGAGGCGGAACACGTCGACGCCGGCCTCGAACAGCGCCGCGATCTTGTCGGGCGTGGAGGTGGCGGGCCCCAGGGTGGCGACGATCTTGGTGGCGCGGCGGCGACGCATGGCTATATCCGTCCTTGTTGTAGCACCAGGATTGCGCGGAAATCGTTCACATTGGTGAGGGTCGGGCCGGTCACCACCAGATCGCCGAGCGCGTCGAAGGCGCCCCAGGAATCATTGACCGCCAGCAAGGCCCTGAGATCGACGGCGCGCGCGGCGGCACGCGCGATCGTATCCGGACCGTAGATCGCGCCGGCATTGTCCTCGCTGCCGTCGACGCCGTCGGTGTCGCAGGCGATGGCGTGGATGCCGGGCGCGCCGTTCAGCGCCAGGGCGAGCGCCAGCAGGAATTCCGCGTTGCGCCCGCCGCGGCCCTTGCCCTTCACCGTCACCGTCGTCTCGCCGCCTGACAGCAGCACCGCCGGCAGGGCGGGTGCCGCGCCATCGACGCGGAAATGGCCCTGCGCCAGCGCGCGGGCGATATCGGCATGCTCCCGGGCCACCTCGCGCGCCTCGCCCTCGATCGCGTCGCCCAGGATTACCGGCGTGACGCCCTGCCCGCGCGCCCAGGCGGCGGCGGATTCCAACGCCATCTGCGGCGTGGCCACGAGCTGGTAGGTCGCCCGCGCGAGGCGCGGATCGCCCGGCTTCGGCGTTTCGTCCTTCGCCGCGGCGAGCCGTTCGGCGATGGCGGCGGGCGGCACGATGCCGTATTTGCGGATGATGGCGCGTGCCTCCTCATACGTGCTGGGATCGGCAACGGTGGGGCCGGAGCCGATCACCGCCGGATCATCCCCCGGCACATCGGAGATGGCGAGGGTGGCGACCTTGGCCGGCGAAGCGGCGGCAGCCAACCTGCCACCCTTGACCGCCGAGAGATGTTTGCGCAGGCAATTGATCTCGGA
Source organism: Allostellaceae bacterium (assembly GCA_035648735.1). GTDB lineage: Bacteria > Pseudomonadota > Alphaproteobacteria > ATCC43930 > CGMCC-115725 > REEB95. Next base: position 49,469 of record DASRKX010000012.1, on the reverse strand, counting down.
AATCGTCGCGCCGCATGTCAAAAGCTCCCGCGTCAGCGCGCGTTTGTCGTCGAGCGAAATGCCCGGCGCGGGCAGCGCGAGCAGCGCCGAAGCGCCGCCCGACATGACGCAGAGCACGAGATCGTCCGGCGTCAGCCCCTTGACGCTGTCGAGGATGCGCTGCGCCGCCTGCTGACCGGCGGCATCGGGCACCGGATGGCTCGCCTCGATCACCTCGATATGGCGGCACGGCACGCGATGGCCGTAGCGGGTCACGACGATGCCCGAGAGATCGCCCGGCCAGTGATCCTCGACCGCCTTCGCCATCGCCGCCGCGGCCTTGCCGGCGCCGACGAGGATGGTGCGGCCCCGGGGCGGCTTCGGCAGATGCGGGGGCACGACGCGCGCCGGATCGGCCGCGGCCAAAGCCGCGTTCAGGAGGCCGCGCAAAAAATCGCGGGGTTGAGCCGGAGATGCCGCCACCTTGTTCTTCAGCCTTTCGGCGGACAAGATAGGATGGTGTGGCGATCCCCTTCAACCTCGCGATTGCCCGCGCTGCTGATGCGCGGCGAACCGCCGCAGTTCGACTTCCGTCGCGGAAACGGGGCGGCGCGCCTGTTGCTGGTTTGCGACCATGCCAGCCGGCGCGTGCCGACGGCCCTCGCCGATCTTGGCCTCGCCGACGAATATCTGGCGCGCCATATCGGCTGGGACATCGGCGCGGCAACGGTGACGCGCAGCCTCTCGCGGCACCTCGACGCGTCGGCGCTGCTGGCCGGCTATTCGCGGCTGGTCATTGATTGCAACCGCGACCCGACGGACGCCTCCTCCATTCCGGTCGAAAGCGACGGCGTCGCCGTTCCGGGCAATCGCGACCTGACGCCGGCGCAACGCGCCGCCCGCCACGCCGCGCTTTTCATGCCTTATCATGCGGCGATCGCGGGCTGGATCGACGCGGCGCTGGCGGCGGGGCAGGCACCGGCGCTGGTCGCCATCCACAGCTTCACGCCGTCGATGGCCGGCGTCGCGCGGCCCTGGCATGTCGGCATCCTGTGGGACGGCGATGCCCGAATGTCGGCCCCACTGTTGGCCGCGCTGCGCAGCGATTCGGCGCTGGTGGTCGGCGACAACGAGCCCTATTCGGCACGCCAGCCGGCGGGCTTCACCCTGCGCCACCACGCGCTTGCGCGCGGCCTCCCGCATGTCGCAATCGAGATCCGCCAGGATTTGATCGCCGAGCGCAGCGGCGCCGAATCCTGGGCCAAGCGGCTCGCTGCGGCGCTTGGCCCGATCCTCGCCGATCCGGCGACCCGCCGGGCGGCATCGCGCTGAAGGCCTCTGGCAAAAGTCGCGCGCCGCGCCCACAATAAGGAAAGGGCGCAAGGAGCTGAGGCATGGACGACAAGACCCGCATCGAACTCGAAGCCGCCACGTTTCGCCGGCTGGTGGCGCATCTGCGCGAGCGCACCGACGTCCAGAATATCGACCTGATGAATCTGAGCGGCTTCTGCCGCAACTGCCTGTCGCGCTGGTATCGCGAGGCGGCGGCGGAGCGCGGCATGACTTTGCCCGATCCCGAGGCGCGGAAGATCGTCTATGGCATGCCCTACGACGAGTGGAAGGCGAAGCACCAGAAAGAGGCGTCGCCCGAGCAGAAGGCCAAGATGGCCGCGACGCATAAACACTAAGACAGAAACGGGGAGATTTTCATGGCGAATGTCGGCGGTATCGCCGGAGACCGTCTGCGCTCGTTGATCGAGCGCATCGAGCGGCTGGAGGAAGAACGGCGTGCCTTGGGGGAGGACATCCGCGAGGTCTATTCCGAGGCCAAGAGCGCCGGCTTCGACGTCAAGGTCATGCGCCAAATCGTCCGCCTGCGCAAAATGGACAAGGCCGATCGCGACGAGCAGGAGGCGCTGCTCGAAACCTATCTGCGGGCGCTCGACTCGGCAAACGAGACGCCGCGCCGCGCCGCCGGCTGAGGCGCGCGATGGCCGTAGCACGGCGCCAACCGCCCGCCGACAAGGCCTTCGACGCTTTTCGCGATTTCCAACCTAATCGAGCTTCTTGCCTTCGAGGTCGCGCTTCGCCTGATCGCTCGCGCGCCGCGCCTTGTCGCGCTCGGCCTTGCTGCGGCCGAAAGCGATGCGGTTCTCGGCGGCGCGCTTCTGGTCCTCGGCGCGGCGCTTGCCCTTGCGGAATTTGTTGAGATTGATCGGCTCAGCCATGCGGCTTGAGCTCGCCCTTGCGATAACTGTCGAGCACCAGAAGGCGCAGCGCGCTCGACAGGTTGCCGTGCCGCGCGACATCGACCGATCCGACGAGCGCGTTGAGGGAAAGGCCGCGCTGGGCGGCCAGCGCCTGCAGCGCGCGCCAGAACGGCTCCTCCAGCGTCAGGCTGGTGGCGTGGCCGGCGAGCGTCACCGAGCGCTTTTTCAGCCCGCCCGCCATCAGCCCGGGCCGATCATCTTCTTGGGATCGACCCATTTGTCGAAATCCGCCGGCTTGACGTAGCCGAGCTTCTGCGCCGCCGCCTTCAGGCCGGTGCCGTCCTTCAGCGCCTGCTTCGCCACCTCGGCCGCCTTGTCGTAGCCGATATGCGGGCTGAGCGCCGTCACCAGCATCAGCGAATTGTGCAGCATCGCCTCGATATGCGCGCGGTTGGCCGCGATGCCGCCGACGCAGTTCCTGGCGAAACTATCCGAAGCGTCAGCGAGGAGCCGGATCGATTGCAGCAGGTTGTAGATGATCACCGGCTTGAAGACGTTGAGCTCGAGATGCCCCTGGCTGCCGGCGATGGTGATGGTGACGTGATTGCCCATGACCTGCGCCGCCACCATGGTCACGGCCTCGACCTGGGTCGGGTTGACCTTGCCGGGCATGATCGAGGAGCCGGGCTCGTTCTCCGGCAGGGCGATCTCGCCGAGGCCGCAGCGCGGCCCGGAGCCCATCAGGCGCAAATCATTGGCGATCTTCATCAGCGACACGGCGACGACGTTGAGCGCGCCCGACAACTCGACCAGCGCGTCATGTGCCGCCAGCCCCTCGAATTTATCGGGCGCCGAGGCAAAGGGCAGGCCGGTAACGGCGCCGATGCGCGCGGCGAAGGCGGCGGCGAAGCCCTTGGGCGCGTTGAGCCCGGTGCCGACCGCGGTGCCGCCCTGCGCCAAATCGTAAAGCCGCGGCAGGCAGCCATCGATGCGCGCCAGGCCCAGCGCGATCTGCCGCGCATAGGCGCCGAATTCAGCGCCGAGCGGCACGGGCGTCGCGTCCTGCAGATGGGTGCGGCCGATCTTGACGATGCCGGCGAATTCCTTTGCCTTGCGGGCGAGCACCGCGTGTAGCCGCTTCAGGCCCGGCCTCAGGCGCCGCTCGATCTCGAGCGCGGCGGCGACGTGCATCGCCGTCGGGAAGCTGTCGTTCGACGACTGGCTCATATTGACGTGGTCGTTCGGGTGCACCGGCGATTTGGCGCCGCGCTTCCCGCCCAACGCCTCGTTGGCCAGCGCGGCGATGACCTCGTTGAGGTTCATGTTGGTCTGCGTGCCGGAGCCGGTCTGCCACACCACCAGCGGGAACTCCGCGTCGTGGCGGCCGGCGGCGACGGCCTTGGCCGCGGCGACGATGGCGTTGCCGAGGCGCTTCTCCAGCACGCCCAATCGCATGTTGACCTCGGCGGCGGCCTGTTTCTCGAGGGCGAGGGCATGGATGAGCGGCAGCGGCATGCGCTCGCCGCCGATGCGGAAATTCATCACGGAACGCTGGGTCTGCGCTCCCCACAGGCGCTCGACGGGCACCTCGACGGGGCCCATGCTGTCGCGCTCGGTGCGGGTCTTGGCTCCGGGCTTGTTATGGGGCTTGCCACGCGCCATCGCTTCCTCCTCGACGGATCGAGGAAGCATTGTAGGCGGGGGTCGGCGGTCTAGCGCAAGTTTTCCGGGCGGTGCTTCTGCGCGAGATCGGCGAACTGCGCCCGCTGCTCGGGCGGCAGCGTCGCGAGGAAGGCGGTCAGCGACTTTTCGGTCTCTTTCTGCGCGGCGCGGCGGTTGGCGTTCGCCTGGTCGATCAATTCCTCGATCTTTGCCTGGTCCGGCTCGGCCTTGGCCAGCTCGCTCCACATCGCTTCGATCAGCGGCCGGTTCTGCTCGCGCATGGCGCGGTTGTGCTCGCGCAGGGCGTCGATGAATTGCCGGAGGCCGGCGCGCTGGTCGCCGGCCAGATGCATCTCGTCGCCGACCGATTGGAAACGTTCGACCGGATTCATCATCGGCGGCGGCATGTGGTGCCGCGTCCAGACCAGGCCGCCGATGAAGAAGACGTTGAGGGTGAGCGACAGAGTTAGCAGGACGGCCATGAGCCGCCCGCGCGATCCTTCGCGCCGGCCTGCCTCGAAATCGGCGCTCATACGCCCGACTCCTCGGTGAAGACGCCGGCGGGTTGATCCAACGGGTCGCTGGCGGATTCGGTCGTGGCGCTGAAATTGGAATAGAGATTGGAGCCCATGGCGAAGCCGACGAGGCTGGTCGCCAGGATGCTCGCCGCCAGCGCGACCCGAGCGAGCGTCAGCCGCCAGGCGGTGCTCGCGGCCGCGGGGCGCCGGAAGGGCACCACCACCACCGTGTCGCCCGCGACCAGCGCCATGGCGCGGCTCAGCATCGCTGGGGGCGCCTCGACCGGGCTCGGAGAAGCCTGCCGCGCCACGGCCAAATCGCCGATCGCTTCGGGATGCGCCGCGAGCCAGGCCTCGACCGCTTCCGCCGCCCGGCCGCCCAGACGGCCCTCGGCATAGGCGGCAAGAGTCAGCGCCTCATCCGCTAGCGTCTTGCTGTCGGGCGCGAATTCGCCGTCAAGCGCGCGGAAGCGCCGCCATAGGGCGGCATCCTCGGCGCGCGGTTGATCCTCGGGTTTCGTCATCGTGATCTCCACATTCCCAAATTAGGCATGATTCGGCCCTTTCATCCCCCTTTTGAGCCCGGTTTTTCGGGCTCGTCGATGGCGAAATGGCTGCGTAATTTAAGCATCGCCTTGTGGTGCGTGCTGCGGATGGTCTGCGGATCGACGCCCAGCGCCGCCGCGGCCTCGCCGACTTCCATGTCCCGGTCGTAGAGCATGGTCAGCACCAGCGTCTGGCGCGCCGACAGCAGCCCCGGCGGCACCTTCACCTTCTCGACGGGCTCGGCGGTCATCGACAGGGCGGCCTCCGGCACCGCGTCGTAGGGCGTGGTTCGCGGCTGGCGCCGGCGCATGGTGTCGCGCGCCGTCGAGCGCGCGACGATGGTGAGCCAGGTCGACAGCCCGGCGCGCGCCGCGTCATAAGTCTTGAGCAGCCGGAAATCGTCCTTGCACAGCCGGGAGAAGACTTCCTGCACGAGGTCGTCGAAATCGGTGCCGTCGCGCGCCTGGCTGCGCACCGCCGACAGGATCAGCCCGGCATAGCGGCGCACGAAGGCGTTCCAGGAGGCTTTGTCGCCGCGGCTCAGGGCGGCGAGGTCGATGGTGTCCGCCACGCTTGCCCCGGTGCCGCTCAGTTGAGCTTGGCGAAGAAGTCGTTGCCCTTGTCGTCGATGACGATGAAGGCAGGGAAATTCTCGACCTCGATGCGCCAGATCGCTTCCATGCCGAGCTCGGGGTACTCGACGACATCGACCCGCCTGATGCAATCCTGCGCCAGCCGCGCCGCCGCCCCGCCGATCGAGCCCAGATAGAACCCGCCATGCTTCTTGCAGGCCTCGCGGACTTCCGCGCCGCGATTGCCCTTGGCCAGCGTGACGAAGCTGCCGCCCGCCGTCATGAACTGATCGACGTAGGAATCCATGCGGCCGGCGGTGGTCGGGCCGAAGGCGCCCGACGCCATGCCGCTCGGCGTCTTGGCCGGCCCGGCGTAATAGATCGGATGGTCCTTGGCGTATTGCGGCAGGCCCTCGCCGCGGTCGAGCCGCTCCTTGAGCTTGGCATGGGCGCTGTCGCGCGCCACGATCAGATTCCCGCTCAGCGCCAGGCGCGTCTTGACCGGATATTGCGCGAGCTGCCGGCGGATCTCGGCCATCGGGCGATTGAGATCGACGCGCACGACCGCGCCGGCGAGGTTCGCCTCGTCGATATCCGGCAGATATTGCGCCGGGTTGGCCTCGAGCTGTTCGAGGAACACGCCTTCGGCGTCGATCTTGCCCAGGATCTGGCGGTCGGCGGCGCAGGACACGCCGATGCCGATGGGGAGGCTGGCGCCGTGGCGGGGCAGGCGGATCGCTCGAACGTCGTGGCAGAAATATTTGCCGCCGAATTGCGCGCCGATGCCCATGCCGCGCGTCAGGGCAAGAACCTCCTGCTCGAAATCGCGGTCGCGGAAAGCCTGGCCGAATTTATTGCCCTGGGCCGGCAGGGTGTCGAGATAGCGGCAGCTCGCCAGCTTCACCGTCTTCAAATTCATCTCGGCCGAGGTGCCGCCGATGACGATCGCCAGGTGATAGGGCGGGCAGGCGGCGGTGCCGAGCGTGCGGATCTTCTCGTCGAGGAATTTAAGCAGCGCTTTCGGGTTCAGCGTCGCCGGTGTCTGCTGAAAAAGAAACGCCTTGTTGGCCGAGCCGCCGCCCTTGGCGATGAAGAGGAATTTGTAGGCATCGCCCGAATCGGCATAGATGTCGATCTGCGCCGGCAGATTGTCGCCGGTGTTGACCTCGTCATACATCGATAAGGGCGCCAGCTGGCTGTAGCGCAGATTGGTCTCGGCATAGGTGCGGCGGATGCCTTCGGAAAGCGCGGCGGCGTCGTTGCCGCCGGTCCAGATGCCTTGGCCCTTCTTGGCCATGACGATCGCCGTGCCGGTGTCCTGGCACATCGGCAATACCCGGCCGGCGGCGATGTTGGCGTTCTTCAACAGATCGAAGGCGACGAATTTGTCGTTGGGCGAGGCCTCGGAATCGTCGAGGATGGCGCGCAGCTGCCGCAGATGGCCGGGGCGCAGCAGATGGGCGGAATCGATGAAGGCCTCGCGCGCGAGCTGGGTCAGCGCCGGCAGCTCGACGGTCACGACGCGCCTTCCGCCGAAATCGGCGGTGCCGATGTAATCCGAGGTCAGCTTCCGATAGGGCGTTTCGTCCGCGCCCAGCGGAAACAATTCATGAAAGGCGGGATCGGCCATGGCGCTCGTCACCGAGGTGAAACGCGGCGGAGAGTCGGACTATTCCGCGGTTGCGGTCAAGCCCCGCCGCCACGTGCCAGCGCGCTACTTCTTCCTAAAGGTGTCGAGGGTCACGACCTCGGCGGATTTATCGCCGGGCTTGGCCGCCTTCTTCTCGGCCGGCTCCTCCGGCGCATGGTCGGAGGCGATGCTGTCGCCCAGCACCGAAATGCCCTTCTGGCCTTCATTGGCGGGCGAGACCTGCTGGAATTGCAGGCCGAATTTCACCGCCGGGTCGGCGAAGGAGAGAATCGCCTCGAAGGGGATGGTGATGCGCTCGGGCTTGCCGCCGAAGGTCAGCGTCACCGCGAAATGATCCTCCTCGACGACCAGATCCCAATACTGGTGCTCGATCACGACGGTCATGTCCTCGGGATGCTTCGCCGTCAGCGCGTCGGGCAGCGTGACGCCTTCATGGGCGGTGCGGAAGGTGATGTAGAAATGATGCGCGCCGGGCAAACCTTCGGCGGCGGTGCGGGCCAGCGCCTCGCGCACCACGCCGCGCAGAGCGGCCTCGACCATCCGGTCGTATCGCAGGAAGTCCTTCACGTCCCGCGCCACCCTTTTTTGGCCGGCCGTCGGCGGCCGGCGAGAAGTGGGGGGCTTCTGTTGCCCGGTGCCCCCCGAACCGCGCTTGCTTAACTTCTTAATTAAGCAGCGAGTGCGATGGAATTATCGTTCGCACTTAGTGTGTGGCCCGATAACGGCGGTACCATGCCGAGCAAAAGACGCATCTTTACGACGCGCGTCGATCCTAGTTCGCCCCCGTGAGGCGCGGGACCGATCACGGTCCCGCGAAACTGGTGGAGGCGCCGGGTACTGCCCCCGGGTCCGCAACGCTTATTCCATGCGCAGTTTATTGCCATAGCCGGTTGCCCAGCCCCTTCAATATAGGCGCTTTCCCGCCGGCCCAAAAGGCCCAACGAGTCGGCCTTTGCCGGCCCCGGGGGCGCCGCTAGAGTGCCGGGCCATGCCGTTGACCCCCGAGCAGCAGGCCGAGATCGAGGCGCTCCGCGCCCAGGCGCAGCCGACGCGGCGCGCCACCGTGCCCGCGCTCGAGGCGATTCTCTATCAGCCGATCCCGGTGCTCGACCACGGCTTCGTCCGCGTCATCGACTATATGGGCGACGATGCGGCGGTGGTGCAGGCGGCGCGCGTCTCCTACGGCAAGGGCACCAAGAAGATCAGCGAGGATCGCGGCCTCATCCACTATCTGCTGCGCCACCGGCACACCACGCCCTTCGAGATGTGCGAGATCAAGTATCACGTCAAGCTGCCGATCTTCGTCGCGCGGCAATGGATCCGCCACCGCACCGCCAACGTGAACGAATATTCGGCGCGCTATTCGATCCTCGACAACGAATTCTATCTGCCGGCGCCCGAGCAGCTCGCGGCGCAATCGACCGCGAACCGCCAGGGCCGCGGCGATGTGCTGACCGGCGACGACGCCAAGCGCGTGCTCGATCTGCTGCGCGCGGATGCCGAGCGCAGCTATCGGGGCTATGCCTGGATGCTCAACGAGGACGACGGCGGCAAGCCGGTCGACGACGGCCGCGCCGGCCTGGCGCGCGAGCTCGCGCGGATGAATCTCTCGCTTAATTTTTATACCCAGTGGTACTGGAAGACCGATCTGCACAATCTGCTGAACTTCCTCAGCTTGCGCGGCGACGACCACGCGCAATACGAGATTCGCGTCTATGCCGAGGCGATGCTCGGGACGCTGGAGAAGTGGGTGCCGATCACCGCCGAGGCCTTCCGCCAGCACCGGCTCGGCGGCGCGCATCTCTCCGCCGGCGCATTGGCGGTGGTGAAGCAGCTGCTCGCCGGCGAGAAGGTGACGCAGGAAGCGAGCGGCCTCAGCAAGCGCGAGTGGTCGGAGTTGATGGCGGCGCTGGGGCGCGAGCCGGACTAATCCCGGCGCGGAAAATGCCGCTCCAGATGCGCCGCGCAGGCTTCGATGCAGGCGACGGTGCCCTCCGCTAGCTGTCCGGCCTTCGCCGCGATGGTGAAGGCGGCGACGATCTGCTGCCAGGCCGCTTCGCCGATCTTCGCGTGGGTTTCGCGGTCGGCCAGGATCTCGACATAGCGCTCGCCCAGCGAGACGAAGAACAGCACGCCGCGCGGCTGGGGCTGGGCGAGGATGCGGGCGGCGAATTCGAGCTGGGCGAGGCGCCGCGCCTGTCGGTGCTTGATGCGCCGCGGCACCAGCGCGAGCCGGATCGGCTCCCATTCGAAGACCAGCGACAGCACGGCGAACAGCGCCGCCTCGGCGAGGAAGCCCTCGGCAAAGGGCAAGGACGGGCGCCATGCCGCCGCGACCGCCGCCGCCATCAAGGCCAGCATCGCCGCCCAGGCTACCGGGTAAAGCCGATAGCGGTCGCTGGCGGGAACCGCCGCGAAGATGAAATTCACGTGGCTGCGCAACGCGACGTTGGCCGCGGTGGCGGCGATCCACTCATGCTCCTTGGCCGAGAGTCCGCGCATCGCGTTCACCATCCGCCCGAGGCGCCGCCGCCGCCGAAGCCGCCCCCGCCGCCGGAAAAGCCGCCGCCGAAACCGCCGCCGCCCATTCCGCCGCCGTAAAATCCGCCGCGGCGCATTCCGCCGCTCAGCGCCGAACCGAGCAGGAGCGGCCAGAAGATGCCGCGCAAGCCGAAGAACAGGAAAAAGAAGACGAGCGGCAGCAGGATGCCGAAGCCGCCGATGGAGCCTCCTTGCGCCGGCGGCAGGGGCGCGGCGCTGCCCGGCCCGGCCGGCGCCACGCCGCCGAGCACGTCGAGAATCGCGGCGGTGCCGGCGAGCACGCCGGAATCGTAATCGCCGCGCCGGAAGGCGGGAAGAATCGTCCGCTCGATGATGATGCGGCTTTGCGCGTCGGTGAGAACGCCTTCGAGGCCGTAGCCCACCTCGATGCGGACCTTGTGCTCGCTCGGCGCCACCAGAAGGAGCGCGCCGTTGTTCTTGTCCTTCTGGCCGATGCCCCAATGGCGCCCGAGCTGATAGCCGTAATCCTCGATCGGATAGCCCTGGAGCGATTTGACCGTGACGATTACGAGCTGATTGCCGGTCGTGCGCTCTTCCTCGGCCAGCATCGCAATCAGCTTGGCGCGAATCGGCGCGGACAGCACGCCGGCATCGTCCACCACCCGATCGGTCAGCGGCGGAAAGGTCGGGTCTGCCAGGCCGGCGCCGGCAAGCGCGACCAGCAGGATCAATGCGCCGAGGAATGCGCGCGCGAGGACAGGCACGCGCAGCCCTTTCGCCATCAGAATTTGACCTGCGGAACCTGTTGCGCCGCGTCGGAGATCGTGAAGGTCTCCTTCACCTTGGCATCGGGATAAAGCCACGCCGCGATCCACTTGCTCGGGATCGTCCGCAGCGTGGTGTTATAGGCCTGCACGGCGGCGATGTAATCGCGCCGCGCGACGGAAATCCGGTTCTCGGTGCCTTCGAGCTGCGATTGGAGCGCCAGGAAGTTCTGGTTGGATTTCAAATCCGGGTAGGCCTCAGTGATCGCCAGCAGGCGTCCGAGCGCGCCGCTCAGCGCCGCCTGGTTCTGCTCGAATGCCTTGAAGGCTTGCGGGTTGCTCAGCACGTCGGGCGGCAGCGTCATCTGGGTCTGCGTCGCCTTGGCCCGCGCTTCGGTCACCTCGGTCAGCACCGTCTGCTCCTGCTTGGCGTATCCCTTGACGGTTTCGACCAGGTTCGGGACCAGATCGGCGCGGCGCTGATATTGGTTGAGCACCTCGCTCCAGGCCGCCTTGACCGCCTCGTCCTGGCGCGGCACGGCGTTGACGTCGCAACCCGCGACGCCGACGCCGACCAGCGCCAGCATCAGCAGGCGAGAAATCATGCGGGCGGCTGAAGGAAATCTCGACAAGGCTCTCTCCATCGAATGGCGGGCGAATGGCGGGCAAGCTTACCCGGTCGGCGCATGACCGTAGTCATTGATGAGCGCGGGATTAGCGGATTTTTCATGTATCGCGTGACTTTATAGCATGTTCATGCTATGTTCTTATTTAGCCAAGGCATTGAATAGACATGCGAAAACAAAATTTTACAAAACAAAGCCAATTTTCGACGGGTCTAGTGGGGTCTAAAGCGCGATCACTGAATGACGATCCGCGGCGCGGCCTTTTGCGTTCCCGCGCTGATCTTCTCCCAAATCCGCGTCGCGATCTGTTTGTAGAGCTTGGCATGCGCGCCGTCGGGCTGCGCGATGACGATCGGCGTTCCCGAATCCGAGGTCTCGCGGATGGCTATATCGAGCGGCACCTCGCCGAGGAATTCGACGCCGAGCTTCTCGGCCTCTTTCCGGGCGCCGCCATGGCTGAAGATTTCGCTTCGCTCGCCGCAATGCGGGCAGAGGAAGTAGCTCATGTTCTCGATGAAGCCCAGCACCGGCACGTCGACCTTCTGGAACATGTTGAGGCCCTTGCGCGCGTCCTGCAGGGCGATGTCCTGCGGCGTCGAGACGATGACGGCGCCGGCCAGCGGCACCTGCTGCGCCATGGTGAGCTGCGCGTCGCCGGTGCCGGGCGGCATGTCGACCACCATCACGTCGAGCGCGCTCCAATGCACGTCGCGCAGCATTTGCGTCAACGCGCTCTGCACCATCGGCCCGCGCCAGATCATCGCCGTGTCCTCCGGCACGAGGAAACCCATCGACATGCATTCGATGCCGTGATTGCGCATCGGCTCGAGCGACTTGCCGTCGCGCGATGGCGGCTTGCCGGACAGGCCGAGCATGCGCGGCATCGACGGACCATAGATGTCGGCGTCGAGCACGCCGACCTTGCGGCCGATGGCGGCCAGCGCCAGCGCCAGATTGACGGCGGTGGTCGATTTGCCGACGCCGCCCTTGCCCGAGGCGACGGCGATGATGGCGCCGATCCCCGGCAGCGAGAGCTTCTGCGGCTGATGGCCATGCGGGCCGGCGGCGGGCTGGGGACGCGCGGCCGGGCGCGGCGGCTGCTGCGCCTCGGCGGTCAGCACCGCGCTTACCGACAGCACGCCCGGCAGGCCTTCGACCGCCTTTTCCGCCGCCCGGCGCAGCGGCTCCATCTTGGGTCCGCGCGCGGCATCGACCTCGACGGCAAACCCGACATGCCCCTCGCGGATGCGCATGCCCGTCACCATGCCGAGCGTGACGATGTCGCCGCCGCGGTCGGGATCGATCACCTTTTTCAAGGCTTCGAGGATTTGTCCCTCGGTGACCTCGCTCATCTTTGATCCTTGGTTGCTTGACAAGCCGCGTCTCTGCGACCGCTTATATGGCCGGATCGAGGAGCGCGCGCAATGTCTTGGCAAAATTCGGGCGGTGGCGGCGGCGGCCCCTGGGGCCGCGGCGGCGGTGGCGGCGGCTTCCAGCCGCCCGATTTCGAGCAGGTGCTGCGTCGGGCGCAGGAAAAGCTGCGCCGCCTGCTGCCGGGCGGCATCGGTCCCGGCCGGGGCGTCATCGTCGCGCTTGCCGCCGTGATCCTGGTTTGGATCGCCAGCGGCTTTTATCGCGTCGAGCCCGACGAGATCGGCATCGTACTGCGCTTCGGCGCCTTCGACCGCCGGACGACGCCGGGCCTCAACTATCACCTGCCGGCACCGATCGAGCACGTGCTCATTCCCAAGGTCACGCGGGTCAACCGTCTCGAGATCGGTTACCGCTCCGACGGCCGCACCGGACAGGTGCCGCAAGAGGCGCTGATGCTGACCGGGGATGAGAACATCGTCGACATCAATTTCACTGTCTTCTATCTCATCAACGACGCCCAGAACTACCTCTTCAGCATCCGGGATCCCGACGGCACGGTGAAGGTCGCCGCCGAGAGCGCGATGCGCGAGGTCATCGGCCACACGCAGATCGCCACCGCCTTCGCCGAAGGCCGCGGCAAGATCGAGACCGATACCCAAGTGCTGCTGCAGCAGATTCTCGACGCCTATAACAGCGGCATCGAGATCACCCAGATTCAGCTGCAGAAGGTCGATCCGCCGGCGCCGGTGATCGACGCCTTCCGCGACGTGCAGAGCGCCAAGATCGACCAGCAGCGCCTGATCAACGAGGCGCAGGCCTATGCCAACAACATCGTGCCGGTGGCGCATGGCGACGCCGCCCGCGTCGTCCAGGAAGCCGAAGCCTATCGCCAGCAGATCGTCCGCCAAGCGGAGGGCGACGCCGCGCGCTTCCTTTCCGTTTATGATTCCTACAAGGCCGCGCCCGAGGTGACGGCGCGGCGCATCTATATCGAGACCGTCGAGCAGATTCTCAAGAACACGAACAAGGTGGTGATCGACCGCGGCGTCTCGTCGACCGGCGTGCTGCCCTATCTGCCGCTGCCGGGACCGCAGGCCCAGCCTGCGCCCGCCGCGCCCGCGCACGGAGGCAGCCCATGAGCACCCGCCTTACCGCCGTGGTCGCCGCACTCGCCGTGGTGGTGCTGATACTGGTTTACAGCTCGGTCTTCACGGTCGAGCAGACCGAGCAGGCACTCGTGCTGCAATTCGGCAAGCCGGTACGTCCGGCCGGCGGACCCGGCCTTCATTTCAAGCTGCCGTATCAGGACGTGGTCATATATGACCGCCGCATCCTCGATTTCGAGCCGCCGGCCGACGAAGTCATCGCCTCCGACCAGAAGCGCTTGGTGGTCGACGCCTATGCCCGCTTCAAGATATCCGATGCGTTGCAATTCTATCAGAGCCTCGGCACCGAGGCCGGCGCCCGCGCGCGGCTCGGCTCGATCATCAGCGCCAGCCTGCGCCGCGTCATCGGCGGCATCGACCTGCAGGCCGTCGTCTCGACCCAGCGCGCGGCGGTCATGCAGCAGGTGCGCGACGAGGTGAACACGCAGGCCAAGGGCTTCGGCATCGACGTCATCGACGTGCGCATGCGCCGCACCGACCTGCCGGAGGAGAACAGCCAGGCGGTGTTCGACCGCATGAAGTCCGAGCGGCAGCGCGAGGCCGCGTCGTTCCGCGCCGACGGCGCACGCCAGGCACAGGAAATCCGCGCCGACGCCGACCGCCAGCGCATCGAGATTCTGGCCGACGCGCAGAAACAGTCGCAGATCCTGCGCGGCCAGGGCGACGCCGAAAGCATCAAGGACTACGCCGACGCCTATAACCGCGACCGCAACTTCTTCGCCTACTATCGCTCGCTCGAGGCCTACAAGGTGAGCATCGGCGGCGCGAACACCACCTTCGTCATCGCGCCACAGGGCGAGTTCTTCAAATATCTCGAGAACGGACCGACGGGAGTCGGATCGCAATCCGCCGCACCGTCACGCTGACGCCCGGCGATGAGGGACCTCGCCACGGCATTGGCCCTGGCCCTCGTCATCGAGGGTGTCGTCTGCGCGCTCTTTACCCGGCTGATGCAGAAAATGATGGCCGAAACGGCGCTGCTGCCTGCCCGGGCGGTGCGCCTGGGCGGCTTGCTGGCCGCCTGCCTCGGCGTCGGCGCGGTCTGGCTCATCCGGCGTTAACCGGCTTTGACGGGCGGGGCTGGTTTGCGCCGCCATTCTCCCCTAAACTCGCCGCTTCCTTCCGCCCCAGGAGTCATTGCGTGACCGCGGTCCTTTGTCGTGCCTTGCGTCCCTCGCTCGCCGGCCTCTTTGCCTTGCTATTGCTCGTCGGCTCGGCGGGTGCGCGCCCGGCGCCCGACGGCTTCGCCGATCTCGCCGCCCGGCTGCTGCCGGCGGTGGTGAACATCTCAAGCACGCAGACGCTGTCCGCCGGCGACAAGGACAAGAACGGCAAAGGCGGCGACAATTCCGACATGCCGCAATTCCCGCCGGGCTCGCCCTTCGAGCAGTTCTTCAAGGACTTTCTCGACAAGAACCAGCCGCACGGCGGCAAGCAGCAGGAGGCGCTGCCGCGCCATGCCACCTCGCTGGGCTCGGGCTTCATCGTCGACCCGTCGGGCATCGTGGTGACCAACAATCACGTCATCGCCGACGCCGACGAGATCACGGTGACGCTGCAAGACGACACCAGCTTCAAGGCCGAGGTCATCGGCAAGGACACCAAGACCGACATCGCCGTGCTGCGCATCAAATCCTCGAAGCCGTTCACGGCGGTGAAGTTCGGCGACAGCGACAAGAGCCGCGTCGGTGACTGGGTGCTGGCGATCGGCAATCCGTTCGGGCTCGGCGGCACGGTGACGGCGGGGATTCTCTCGGCACGGGCGCGGGAGATAAATTCCGGACCCTATGACGACTTCCTGCAGACCGACGCATCGATCAACCGCGGCAATTCCGGCGGCCCGATGTTCAACATGGACGGCGACGTCATCGGCATCAACACCGCGATCTTCTCGCCCTCGGGCGGCTCGATCGGCATCGGCTTCGCCATTCCGTCGAATTTGGCCAAACCGGTCGCCGACCAGATCATGAAATTCGGCCATCCGCGCCGCGGCTATATCGGCATCAACATCCAAAGCGTCAGCGACGAGATCGCCGAGAGCCTCGGCCTCGACAAGCCCAAGGGCGCGCTCATCGCCAGCGTCGTCGAAGGCGGTCCGGCGCAGGTCGCCGGCATCCAGCCGGGCGACGTGGTGCTGAGCTTCGACGGCAAGGACGTTTCCGATATGCGGCACCTGCCGCGCATCGTCGCCGAGACGCCGATCGACAAGAGCGTGAAGGTGAAGATCTGGCGGAAGCGCAAGGAGATCACGCTCGACGTCAAGGTCGGCGAGCTCAAGGAGGCGCCGCAGCAGGCCTCCACTGCGCCGAAGCAGCCGGCGCCCGGCCCCGCCGGCATTTCGGTTTCCAGCCTCGGCCTCTCGGTCGCCAATCTGACGCCCGAGCTGCGCGAGCGTTATGCCCTGAACGAGGACAGCGCCGGGGTCGTGGTCACCGCCGTCAGCGACACCGGCCCGGCGGCCGAGAAAGGCATGCGGGCGGGCGACGTGATCGTCGAGCTGGCGCAGGAAGAAGTCAAAAACGCCGCCGATATCGGCAAGAAGATCGACGACGCCAAGAAGGCCGGCCGCAAATCAGTGCTGCTGCTGGTCGATCGCCAGGGCGATCTGCGCTTCTACGCCTTGAAGCTCGACAGCAAGAGCTGAGCCGCTTCCGGCGCCGCTCAGGCGGCGAGGCGGAACGCTTCCTTGATCCCGGTCAAAATGTACTGCACCGCGAGCGCGGCCAGGATCAATCCCATGACCCGCGTTATGACGCTGATGCCGGTATCGCGCAGCGCGCGCTGCACCCAATTCGCCGCCAGCAGCATTCCCAGCGTCGCCGCCAGGACGACGGCCAGCAGGGCGCCGACCTGAAGCTGATCGGTGACGCTGTACAGCTCGTTGTCGGTCAGCAGCACGACCGCCATGATGGATTTCGGGCCCGCCATATAGGGCATCGCCAGTGGAAAGACCGCGACGTTGCCGCCACGGCCGTCGGCATGCGGTGGCTCGCTTTCCTGCAAGGCCATGCGCAGCGCCATGAGCAGCAGGATGAGTCCGGCGGCGATGCGGAAGGCGCCGATCTCGACTTCGAGCTCCTCCAGCACGAACTGACCCGCGGCAATGAAGGCAAAGAGCACGCCGCCCGCGATCAGCACCGCCTCGACGGC
This sequence comes from Allostellaceae bacterium, assembly GCA_035648735.1. Classification (GTDB taxonomy): domain Bacteria; phylum Pseudomonadota; class Alphaproteobacteria; order ATCC43930; family CGMCC-115725; genus REEB95. Next base: position 32,749 of record DASRKX010000012.1, on the reverse strand, counting down.
AATGATGCGCTTCTGCTTTGCCGTCCGGCGCGCCGTCGTCGTCAGGAATTCCGGCACCACGAGCAGCGGATTGACCGCGACCAGCAGCACGACGAAATCCTGCAGCAGCTTGGGCCCGTTCATCCGATCTCCCCGCGGTCAACCATTGACAAACTCGGACCGGCGATAGCCTTGCACATAAAGCAGTGCGGTCAAATCGGCATGGTCGATGCGGTGGCGCGCGCGCGGCGCCACGTTGGGGTGCGACCGGAAAGCCACGCCGAGCCCGGCGGCTCCGATCATTTGTAGATCATTCGCGCCGTCGCCGACGGCGCAGGTTTGCGAAAAGGACAGGCCATGCTCGGCGGCGAGGCTGGTCAGGATCTGTAGCTTGCCGTCGCGGGTCAGGATGGGTTCGGCGACATTGCCGGCAAGCCGCCCCTGGTCGACGACCAGTATGTTGGCGAAGTCGCGGTCGAAGCCGAGCCTGAGGCGCACGCGCTCGCTGAACACGCGAAAGCCGCCCGAAACCAGCGCAGTGAAGGCGCCGTTTGCCCGCATCGTGGCGACCAGCGCCGCTGCGCCCGGCATCGGGCGGATCTGCGCCGCCGCCGCGTCGAGCAGCGCCGCCGGCTTGCCCTTGAATAACGCGACGCGCTCCTTCAAGGCGGTGGTGAAGTCGATCTCGTCGTTCATCGCCTGCCGCGTGACGGCGGCGACCCGGTCCTTGAGGCCGATGAGCTCGGCCAGCTCGTCGAGCATCTCGTTTTCGATGATCGTCGATTCCATGTCGGCGACCAGCAGCTTCTTCTTGCGGCCTGCGGCCGACTGAACCACGACGTCAACCGCCGGCCCGTCGAGGCCGAGGGTGAGCGCGCTGCGCACCGCCGCTTCCGCCTGGTCGGGGTCGAGGCCGTCGAAGCCGATGTCGCAGGCTTGCCCGGGCGCCAGCCAGTCAGTATCGCCGAGCCGCGCGCCGAGGCGCTCGAGTGCGGCCGACGCCTCGGCGACCCATCGCTCGGCGGTCTCGCGCGCGATGAGCGTCAGCACATTGCCATTCATGCGGCCCTTATCCGGGAGGCACACCGCAAAGGCAAGGCCGGCAAAGGCGCGCAGGGCGCCGCCATGCTAGAACGCGGCCCATGAGCGCTCCTGACCAGCCGGTCGTCGTCATCGCCGGGCCGACCGCGAGCGGCAAGTCGCAGCTGGCGCTGCATCTCGCGCGCGAGTTCGCCGGCACGATCATCAATGCCGACAGCATGCAGGTCTACCGCGACCTCGCCGTGCTGACGGCGCGGCCTGATGCCGCCGCAATGGCGGCGGTGCCGCATCGGCTTTACGGCATGATCGACGTCGCCGAAAGCTGCTCGGTCGGACGCTGGCGCGATCTGGCGCAGGGCGCCATTGCTGAGGCACGCGTGGCCGGACGCACTCCCCTGCTGGTCGGCGGCAGCGGCCTTTATCTGTCGGCGCTGCTCGATGGTCTCGCCGAGGTGCCCGCGGTCGCGCCCGAAATCGTCGCGGCGGCAACCGCACTGCATGCGCGTCTCGGCGGCGCCTCGTTCCGCGATGCGCTGGCCGCGCTCGACCCGGAGGCGGCAAGGAAGCTGCATTCCGGCGACACGCAGCGTCTCATCCGCGCCTATGCGGTAGTCACCGGAACCGGCGCGCCGCTCTCCGAATGGCAGCGGCGCCAACGGCGCGACGCGAATCCCGCCGCCGCCGCGATCATCTTGCTGCCCGAGCGCGCAGCCCTCTATGCCGCGATCGATACCCGGCTCGCGGCGATGTTCGATGCCGGGGCAATCGATGAAGCGCGCGTATTGGCGGCGCGCGGCCTGACGCCGAATCTCCCGGTGATGAAGGCGGTCGGGGTGCGCGAGATCGCCGCCTTCCTGCGCGGTGAATCCACCCGCGAAGCAGCCCTTGCGGCGGCGCAGCAGGCGACCCGCCGCTATGCGAAGCGCCAATTCACCTGGCTGCGGCATCGGCTGAAAAATGGAAAGAAACTAAGGATACTTGAGATATCGCAGCAATTTTCAGAAAGAATGTTACCTGAAATATTTGCATTTATTCGTCAGTTTTTGTTGACCGCCCCTAAGTAGGCCTCTAGGTTGGTTTTTTCGCTTTGGCATTCCGCTCAAAGCCGCCTTTCCCTTGCGTTTCCAGGGGCCTAGGAGGTGGCGACGGGATCGTTTCGCCGTTGCGGAATGAGGAGAGGAAGATGGCCGCCGACGCACAGCCGCAGACTTTGTCCGGAGCGGAGATCGTCATCCGTGCCCTGGTCGATCAGGGCGTGGATGTCGTTTTCGGTTATCCGGGCGGCGCCGTGCTACCGATCTACGACGCCTTGTTCAAGCAGAACCGCTTGCGCCACATCCTGGTGCGGCATGAGCAAGGCGCCGTGCATGCTGCCGAGGGCTATGCCCGCTCCACCGGCAAGGTCGGCGTCGTGCTGGTCACCAGCGGGCCCGGCGCCACGAACGCCGTCACCGGTCTCACCGACGCGCTGATGGATTCGGTGCCGATAGTCTGCCTGACCGGACAGGTGCCGACGCATCTCATCGGCAACGACGCCTTCCAGGAAGCCGACACCACGGGCATCACGCGGCCCTGCACCAAGCACAATTACCTGGTGAAGGACATCAACAAGCTCGCGCGCGTCATGCACGAGGCGTTCCTCGTCGCGCGTACCGGGCGGCCCGGCCCGGTGGTGGTCGATCTGCCGAAGGACGTGCTGATCGCGCCCGGCCCCTACACGCCGCCGGAACCGGCGGCGGTGCACAAATCCTATCGGCCGCAGACCATACCCGATCCCGCACGCATCGCGGCCGCGGCCGAGATGATCATGGCGGCTAAGAAGCCGCTGTTCTACGGCGGCGGCGGGTTGATCAATTCCGGGCCACGCGCCTGCGCGTTGTTCGGCGAGCTTTTGAAGATGACCGGCTTTCCCGTCACCTTGACGCTGATGGGGCTCGGATCCTTTCCGGCGTCGGACAAGCAGTATCTCGGCTTGGTCGGCATGCACGGCACGTTCGAATCCAACAACGCGATGCATGATTGCGACCTGATGATCAATGTCGGGGCGCGCTTCGACGACCGCGTCACCGGGCGGGTTTCCGCCTTCGCGCCCGGCGCCAAGAAAATCCATTTCGATATCGACCCGAGCTCGGTCAACAAGAACGTGCGTGTCGACCTTGCCGTCATCGGCGACGCCGCCGAAGCGCTGGCGGCGCTGATCGCGGCGCTCAAGGCCAAGGGCTTCAAGGCGGATCCCGAGAAGATCGCGCCGTGGTGGAAGGAGATTGCCGCTTGGCGCGCGCGCAACTCGCTCGCCTATCGCAATAGCGACAAGATCATCAAGCCGCAATACGCGATCGAGCGGCTCTATGCGCTGACCCGCGACAAGGACGTCTACATCACCACCGAGGTTGGCCAGCATCAGATGTGGGCGGCGCAGCTCTTCAAGTTCGACCGGCCCAATCATTGGATGACCTCGGGCGGTCTCGGTACCATGGGTTACGGCTTGCCCGCCGCCATGGGCGTGCAGATCGCCCACCCCGAGGCGCTCGTCATCGACATCGCCGGCGAAGCCTCGATCCTGATGAACATCCAGGAAATGTCGACGATCTGCCAATACCGCCTGCCGGTGAAGGCCTTCATCCTCAACAACCAGTACATGGGCATGGTCCGCCAGTGGCAGGAGCTGATGCATGGCGGCCGCTATTCCGAGAGCTATTCCGAGGCGCTGCCCGATTTCGTCAAGCTGGCGGAGGCCTTCGGCGCGGTCGGTCTGCGCGCGGAAAAGCCCGGCGATGTCGATCGCGTCATCAAGGAGATGCTCGCGGTTGACCGGGCGGTGATCGTCGACGTCCAGGTCGATCAGACCGAGAACTGCTTTCCGATGATTCCATCGGGTGCGGCGCATAATGAGATGATTCTCGGACTCGAGGACAGGAAGGCCAGTGGCCCGGTTTCCGAAGAGGGGATGGTCCTCGTCTGAGGGCCGGCCGCATTCCCATGACCAGCGCCGAAACCATCGAAACCCATACGGTCGCCGTGCTCGTCGACAACGAGCCGGGCGTGCTGGCGCGCGTCATCGGCCTGTTCTCGGGTCGCGGCTACAATATTGAAAGCCTGACCGTCGCCGAGGTCGACCGGAAAAACACCCTGTCGCGCATCACGATCGTAACCTCCGGCACGCCGATGATCATCGAGCAGATCAAGGCGCAGCTGAACCGCATCGTGCCGGTCCACGCCGTGCGCGACCTGACGGAAGAGGGGCCGCATGTCGCGCGCGAGCTGGCGCTCATCAAGGTGACGAACAGCGGCGAGCAGCGCATTGAGAGTCTGCGTCTCGCCGATATTTTCCGCGCCCGCGTTGTCGATTCGACGGCCGAGAGCTTCATCTTCGAAATGACCGGCTCGACCGAAAAACTGGATGCCTTCATCGGCCTTATGGCGCCGCTCGGGCTGGTCGATGTCTCCCGCACCGGCGTCGTCGCAATTTCACGCGGCGGCGCGGAATTCTGATAACCCTTAAGCCGCTTTCGCCTCTGGAGGACAATATGCGTGTTTATTACGATCGTGACGCCGACGTGAATCTGATCAAGGGCAAGAAGGTGCTCGTCGTCGGTTATGGCAGCCAGGGCCACGCCCACGCCATGAATTTGCGCGACAGCGGCGTCAAGGAGGTGCGCGTCGCACTGAAAAAGGGCTCGGCCACGGCGAAGAAGGCCGAGGCGGCGAAGTTCCAGGTCATGATAGCGGCCGATGGCGCCAAATGGGCCGATGTCGTCATGGTGCTGACACCCGACGAGTTGCAGGCCAAGCTCTATGCCGACGACCTGGCGCCCAACATGCGGCCTGACACCGCGATCGCCTTTGCGCACGGGTTGAGCATCCATTTCAAGCTGATCGATCCGCGCACCGATCTCGACGTGTTCATGATCGCGCCGAAAGGCCCGGGCCACACCGTGCGCTCCGAATATCTGCGCGGCGGCGGTGTGCCGTGTCTTGTCGCGGTGGCGCAGAATCCATCGGGCAACGCGCTCGAGATTGCGCTGTCTTACGCCTCGGCGATCGGCGGCGGCCGCGCCGGCGTGATCGAAACCACCTTCCGCGAGGAATGCGAGACCGATCTGTTCGGCGAGCAATGCGTGCTGTGCGGTGGACTGACCTCTCTCATCATGGCGGGCTACGAGACGCTGGTCGAAGCCGGCTACGCGCCCGAGATGGCGTACTTCGAGTGTCTCCACGAGGTGAAGCTGATCGTTGATCTTATGTACGAGGGCGGCATCGCGAACATGCGTTACTCGATTTCCAACACCGCCGAATACGGCGACTACACGCGCGGCCCTCGGATCATCGATGCGCGCGTCAAGGCGGAGATGAAGCGCGTGCTCGACGACATCCAGTCCGGCCGCTTCGCGCGCGACTGGGTATTGGAGAACGCGGCGGGCCAGCCCAGCTTCAAGGCGATGCGCAAGCGCGGCGCTGAGCACGACGTGGAGAAAGTCGGCGAGAAGCTGCGCGCGATGATGCCGTGGATCGGCCAGAATCGCCTCGTCGACAAGGCCAAGAACTGACGGGGTGCCGGCGCCGGCTCGCCAGAGAAGGCTTGCGAGATCAAGGGATTCCGGGATAAACATAATGTGGACCTTGATTTTTTCGTCTTTTGCGGATCGTCGGCGCGGGGCGGTCCCCGGGCCGCGCGGCCCAAGGCGGTCTTCAAGGTCGTTAAGGAAGAGCGGGCAGATGGTCGGTCGGATCGCAGGCATTAAGGGCAAATCGGCGTTTTCGCGCCGTAATGCGTCTGCCTGCGCCACGGCCGATGGCGCGCGGGGGAACGACGGGAAGCTGCGACTTAGCGGCCCCTGAGCGCGGGCGCCATAGGGCCCGCTCGCGTTCGAGGGGTTAAACGCCAGGGCTCTACCGTTTCTCCGAAATATGAGGATACGCCCCATGGGCGCCAGCAATTCCCCGAATAAGCCCGCCGCCGCCAAGGATCAGGGCAAGAACCGCGTCATCATTTTCGACACCACCATGCGCGACGGCGAGCAATCGCCGGGCGCATCGATGAATCTCGAGGAAAAGATCAAGATCGGCCTGCTCCTCGAGGAGATGGGCGTCGACGTCATCGAGGCCGGCTTTCCGATCACCTCCAATGGCGATTTCGAGGCGGTGCGCGAGATCGCCAAGCGTGTCACGAAATCCACCGTCGCCGGGCTTGCCCGCTGCGCGCGCGCCGATATCGATCGTGCCTGGGAAGCGCTCCAGCATGCCCAGCGGCCGCGTATCCACACCGTGATCGCGACCTCGCCGCTGCACATGAAATACAAGCTCCAGATGGAGCCGGAGCGCGTCCATCAGACGATGGTCGACGCCGTATCGCATGCCCGCAACCTCTGCCCCAACGTCGAATGGTCGGCGGAGGACGGTTCGCGCAGCGAGCACGATTTCCTCTGCCGGATGGTCGAAAGCGCGATCAAGGCCGGCGCCACCACCATCAACATCCCCGACACGGTCGGCTACGCCGTGCCGGAGGAATTCGGCGCGCTCATCGGCATGTTGATGAACCGCGTGCCGAATATCGACAAGGCGGTGGTCTCGGTGCATTGCCACAACGATCTCGGCCTGGGCGTCGCCAATTCCCTTGCCGCGATTCAGGCGGGCGCGCGCCAGGTCGAATGCACGATCAACGGCCTGGGCGAGCGCGCCGGCAACGCTGCGCTGGAAGAGATCGTCATGGCGCTGCGGACGCGCCAGGATTTGATGCCCTATTCGACCGGGATCAAGACCGAACTCATCACCCGGGCCTCGCGTCTGGTCTCGGCGGTCACCGGCTTCGTGGTGCAGCCCAATAAGGCGATCGTCGGCGCCAACGCCTTCGCGCATGAAAGCGGCATCCATCAGGACGGCATGCTCAAGCACGCCGGCACCTATGAGATCATGACGCCGGAATCGGTCGGGGTCAGCAAATCGACCCTCGTCATGGGCAAGCATTCTGGCCGCCACGCCTTCAAGATGAAGCTGAAGGAGCTGGGGTTCGAGCTCGGCGACAACGCCATGAACGACGCCTTCCGCCGCTTCAAGGAGATCGCCGACCGCAAGAAGGACGTCTATGACGAAGATATCGTCGCCCTGGTCGATGACGAGATTCAGCGCACGGACGAGCTCATCAAATTCGTCTCGCTGCAGGTGGTCGCGGGCTCCAAGGGCCCGCAGACGGCCGAGCTCGAGCTCGAGATCGACGGCGCCGTGCAGCAGGCCAAGACCGAGGGCAACGGCCCGGTCGACGCCACCTTCAATGCCATCAAGGCGATGGTACCGCATACGGCGCGCCTCCTGCTCTATCAGGTGCACGCCGTGACCGAGGGCACCGACGCCCAGGCGGAAGTCACCGTCCGCCTCGAGGAGAACGGCAAGTCCGTCGTCGGCCAGGGCGCCGATCCGGACACGCTGGTATCCTCGGCGCGCGCCTACATTCACGCACTCAACAAGCTCCTCACCAAGCGGGCCAAGACCGCGCCCGCCGCGCTTTCGGCATAGCGGTTCAGCGACGCAATCTCGGAATTAAACAATCAAGATGTTCGGAAATCTGTTGGGAATGTTGTCCGCCGATATGGCGATCGACCTCGGCACCGCGAATACGCTCGTTTATGTGAAGGGTCGAGGCATCGTCCTGAACGAGCCTTCGGTCGTGGCCATTGCCAGCGTCAAGGGCCGCAAGCAGGTCCTCGCCGTCGGCGACGAGGCCAAGATGATGCTCGGCCGCACGCCGGGCAACATCCAGGCCATCCGGCCGTTGCGCGACGGTGTCATCGCGGATTTCGAGGTTGCAGAGGAAATGATCAAGCATTTCATTCGCAAGGTGCATAACCGCCGGAGCTTCGCCAGCCCGCAGATCATCGTCTGCGTGCCGTCGGGCTCTACGGCGGTCGAGCGCCGCGCCATCCAGGAATCGGCGGAGAGCGCCGGGGCGCGTCGCGTGTTCCTGATCGAGGAACCGATGGCGGCCGCGATCGGCGCCGGATTGCCGGTCACCGAGCCCACGGGCTCGATGGTCGTCGATATCGGCGGCGGCACCACCGAAGTCGCCGTCCTGTCGCTCGGCGGCATCGTTTATTCGCGCTCGGTGCGCGTCGGCGGCGACAAGATGGACGAGGCGATCATCGCCTATATCCGTCGCAACCATAATCTGCTGGTTGGTGAATCCTCGGCCGAACGCATCAAGAAGGAGATTGGCTCCGCCTGCATGCCCGAGGAAGGCGAAGGCCGCATCATGGACATCAAGGGCCGCGACTTGATGAACGGCGTGCCGAAGGAAATCATCATCAGCGAGCGCCAGATCGCCGAAAGCCTGTCCGAGCCGGTCGGCGCGATCGTCGAGGCGGTCAAGGTCGCGCTTGAGAATACCGCGCCCGAGCTTGCCGCCGACATCGTCGACAAGGGTATCGTGCTCACCGGCGGCGGCGCGCTGCTGGGCAATCTCGATTACGTGCTGCGCCACTCGACCGGGCTGCCGGTCTCTATCGCCGACGACCCGCTGTCCTGTGTCGCCCTCGGCACCGGGCGCGCGCTCGAGGAAATGAAGACCCTGCGAAACGTGCTGATCAGCATGTATTAGGCCCCATTTTTGCCATCTGGAGCATGTACTAATCCGGAATTACTGTGTAAAACCTAGGTGGTAGCTGGTGCGATGGGAACTAGCGCCGGATTGATTGCAGATAAGATGGGTTCAGGGAGCGGTCGGCGCCCATGAGACTTTCGGCTCCGGTCAAGGCGGTAGCGCAACGGCTGACTCTGCCGTTCCTCATTTTCGTGTCGGCCATGCTTGCCGTCCTCGGCAAGGCCGACGTCATGTTATTTGACCGCGTCCGTGTCGTGCTCGCCGATTCCATGGCGCCCATCCTGCAGGCGGCGGGGCAGCCCATCGCGACCGCCGCCGACGCCGTCGCCTCGGTCGAGGACATCTTCGCGGCCTATCGCCAGAACCAGCAATTGCGGGAGGAAAACCGGCGTCTGCTGCAATGGCAGGAGACGGCGCGCCGGCTCGCGACCGAGAACGAGCAGTTGCGCAATCTGACCAAATTCGCGCCGCAGGATGCGGTGTCGTCGGTCACGGGAGAGGTCATCGCCGATTCGGGCGGTGCCTTCCTGCGCAATGTCATGGTCAATGTCGGACGGCGCGACGGCGTTGCGCGCGGCCAGGCGGCGATGACCGGCGAAGGGCTCGTCGGTCGCGTCATCGAAGTCGGCGAGCGGACCGCGCGCGTACTGCTGCTCACGGACATCAATTCTCATATCCCGGTGACTCTCGAGGGGAGTCGCGAGCGCGCCGTGCTCGACGGCGACAACGGCGACCAGCCGAAACTCGTCTACCTCCAGCCCAAGGGTGAGGTGAAATCCGGCGACCGCATCGTCACCAGCGGCGCCGGCGGCATCTTCCCGCCCGGCCTGCCGGTGGGCATTGCCGCGCTCGATGGCAGCCAGCTTCGCGTCGAGCCCTATGCCGATCTGGCGCGGCTGGACGTGCTCCGCATCGTGAATTATGGCCTCCCCGGGGTGCTGCCGGAGACCGCCATCCCCGCGCCGCGCCTGCTCCGGGCGCCGAAGGCGAGCGCCGCCGACAAGGCGCGCTGAGTCATGGTCGTGGCATTCTGGCCGCGTGACCTTGCGTTCATTGCCAGGTCGGTGCCCGCGATCACCACCTTCTTTTTCGCGCTGCTGTCGCTGGTGCCGTTTCATCTGCCCGCCTTCGGCGCCGTCGCGCCGAGTTTCGTGTTGATGGCGGTGTTCCACTGGACGATCTATCGCCCCGAATTGCTCCCCTTGAGCGCGGTATTCCTCATCGGCGTGTTGCTCGACCTGCTGAACGGCACGATCTATGTCGGGCTTACGGCACTGGTGCTGCTCCTCGCCCGCACTGTCCTTCTCGGACAGCGGCGATTCTTCATCCCGCGGCCGTTCCCCATCCTGTGGCTGGGCTTTCTCGCGCTGGCGGCGGGCGCCGCGCTCTTCGAATGGGCCTTCGTCAGCCTGTTGCAGGCGACCTGGCTCGAGCCGCGCTCCTTCATCCTGCAGACGCTGATCACCGCCGCCTGCTTCCCGATCGGCAGCTATCTGCTGGCGCTGGCGCACCGCGCCGTGCCGAATCCGGGCGGCTGAGCCGATGAAGCGTGAATCCAACCGCAGCAAGCTGCTGAGCCGTCGCGCCATGCTGCTGGCCGGCGGCAAGATAGGGCTGCTCGCGGCGCTGGCCGGCCGGCTCTATTACCTCCAGGTCGTCCGGGGCGGCCGCTTTGCCATGCTGGCGGACGAGAACCGCATCAATATCCGGCTGCTGGCGCCGCCGCGCGGCCACATCGTCGATCGTTTCGGCGTGCCGCTCGCCGTCAACCGGCCGACCTATCGCGCCGTGCTGGTCGCCGAGCAGGCGGGCGACATTCCCTCCACGCTCGACGCCGTGGCGACGCTGGTGCCGCTCACCGAAGCCGATCGCCGCCGCGTTGCGCGCGATCTGCGCAACAAGCACAGCTTCGTGCCGATCGCCATCCGCGAGGACATGACCTGGGACGAGATGACGCGCGTCGAGGTCAATACCCTCGACCTGCCCGGGGTCTCGATCGAGCAGGGGTTGATCCGGCACTACCCCTTCGGCGAAGAGACTTCGCATGTCGTCGGCTACGTGGCGCCGGTCTCCGAAAAGGAGCTCGACAGCGACGATCCGCTGGTCGAATTGCCCGATTTCCGCATCGGCAAGAGCGGCGTCGAGAAGCAATACGATCTTGAGCTCCGCGGCACCGGCGGCACCAGCGAGGTCGAGGTTAACGCCTTCGGCCGCATCGTGCGCGAGCTGGCGCATGAGGATGGCCTTGCAGGCCAGGAGATCGTGCTGACGATCGACATGGCGCTGCAGGATTTTGCGACGAAGCGCTGCGCCGCCGAGGGCTCGGCGTCGGCCGTGGTGCTCGATTCCTGGACCGGCGAGGTGCTGGCGCTTGCCTCGAGCCCGGGCTACGACCCGGACGCTTTCGCCTCCGGCCTGACGCCGGCGCAGTGGAAGGATCTGGTCGAAAATCCCTACAATCCGCTCACCAATAAAGCGATCGCCGGAACCTATGCGCCGGGCTCGACCTTCAAGCCGATGATGGCGATGGCCGGGCTCGAGGCGGGCGTACTCACGCCCGAAACGGAATTCTTCTGTCCCGGCTATTTCCAACTCGGTAATTCCATCTTCCACTGCTGGAAGAAGGAGGGCCACGGTACCCTCGCGGTGCGACGTGCCATCAAGGAATCATGCGACGTCTTCTTCTACCATACCGCGGATTTGCTCGGCATCGATCGGATGGCGCAGATGGCGAACCGCTTCGGTCTCGGCGTCAAGCTCGGCATCGATATGCCCGGCGAAAAGACGGGTCTCATTCCCACACGCGCCTGGAAGCTTGCGACGACGGGCGTGTCATGGCAGCGCGGCGAAACGATCAGTTGCGGTATCGGCCAAAGCTTCGTTTCCGTGACGCCATTGCAGCTCGCGACCTACGCGGCGCGGCTGGCAACCGCGCGCGCCGTGCTGCCGCAGATTGCGCGCAGTCAAGGCGTGATGGTGCCGGCTAGCACGGTCGCGACGGCGGTCAGATCGGAATTCGAGGCGCTGGGCGTGCAGCAGAAGCACCTCGACCTTGTGCGCGACGGCATGTACGGCGTCGTCAACGAGCCGCATGGTACCGCCTACGGCGCGCGCATTACCGACGCGGCGATGACGATGGGCGGTAAGACCGGCACGGCCCAAGTCCATCACATCAGCGAGGCGGAGCGCGAGCATGGGCACCTCACGGGGACACGCGTGCCGTGGCAGCAACGCGATCACGCGCTGTTCATCGCCTTTGCGCCGGTGAGCGCTCCGCGCTACGTCTGCGCGGTTGTCGTCGAGCACGGCGGCACCATAGGCGGCGAGGGCGGCGCCGTGGCGGCTCCCATCGCGCGTGACTTGCTGATCGAGGCGCAGAAGCGCGATCCGGCCCGCCGCGTGCCGCCCGTTCCGTTCGGCGGCACGACGCTGGCTAAGGGCTGAGCACCGATGCGCTGGTTGTTCGAAAATGCCCGTCAGCCGACGCTTGCCGTCAAGCTGCTGAACGTCAACTGGATGCTGGTGCTGCTGCTGGCGACGATCGCCGGCATCGGCTTTGCCATGCTCTACTCGGCCGCCAACGGCAATTGGCAGCCCTGGGCCGCGCGCCAGGTGCTCCGCTTCGCGGTCGCCGTCGTGGTCATGCTTGCCGTGGCGCTGGTCGATATCCGCTTCTGGCTGCGCTCGGCCTATGTTTTCTATGCCGTCACCATGGTGCTGCTGATCGCCGTCGAAGTGCGTGGCGCCATCGGCATGGGCGCCCAGCGCTGGATCGATCTGGGCCTCATCCAGCTCCAGCCTTCCGAATTCATGAAGATCGCGCTGATCCTCGTTCTCGCGCGCTATTTCAACGCGCTGCCGCCGGAAGACATCCGCCGGCCGGTCAAGCTCCTCGTGCCGGCGCTGTTCGTTTTCGTTCCGGCCATTCTCGTTCTCAAGCAGCCCGACCTCGGCACAGCCCTGATGCTGGTGATCGGCGGCGCCGCGATGTTCTTCCTTGCCGGCGTGCGGCTGTGGAAGTTCGCGCTGATCATCGCCGCGGCGGGCGCCGTCATCCCCTTCGCCTGGACCCATTTGCGCGACTACCAGAGGAACCGCATCTACACCTTTCTCGATCCCGAGAGCGATCCGCTGGGCGCCGGCTACCACAGCCTGCAATCGAAGATCGCCGTCGGCTCGGGCGGGATCTTCGGCAAGGGATTTCTCTCGGGCACGCAGTCCCACCTGTCGTTCCTGCCCGAGCGGCAGACCGACTTCATCTTCACCATTCTGGCCGAGGAATTCGGCCTCATCGGCGGCCTGGTGTTGTTGGCGCTTTACGGCTTGGTGTTCATCTACGGCTATGCCATCGCGTTTCGCTCACGGAGCCACTTCGGCAGGCTTTTGGCCTTCGGCATCACTACCAACATGTTCCTCTATGTCTTCATCAACATGGCGATGGTCATCGGGCTCATCCCGGTGGTCGGCGTGCCGCTGCCGCTCATCTCCTATGGCGGCACCGCGATGCTGACGGTGATGTTCGGCTTCGGCCTGCTGATGAGCGTCTATGTCCACCGCGACATCCGCATCGGACGCCACGGCGACACCGAGCAGTGAGGCCGCGTCGGGCTGGCGCGCTCGACAGCCCCGCCTGGGCTTGTTATATACGCGCCTCCGCGCGTGGGGCGCATAGCTCAGTTGGTAGAGCAGCTGACTCTTAATCAGCGGGTCGCAGGTTCGAGTCCTGCTGCGCCCACCATTTCCCTGCAAGGTTAGGTGGGATCGCGGCGAACGAAGCGGGTCGTTTGGTGGTTCGATCGGCAACATTTCTCGCGCGGGAGCAACGCATGGCTCGACGTAAAAAATCTCTCGGTGCCGGCCGGCGTAAGTCCAGCAAACGGCGCGCGCCGACCAAGCGTCGCCCGGCGGCGAAGAAGGCCGCGACCCGGAAAGCTCGGAAGAAATCGCCGCGCCGTTCCGTCCCGGCGAAATCCCGGAAGGCGGCGGTTCGGCGCATCGCCGACGCGCTTGCCGAACGCGCGCCGGGCCCGGTCGTTGCCGCCATCCTGGCTTTTGTCGATTCGATCGTTCCCGGTCGCGTTGAATCCGTCTGGCTGACCGGCAGTCGAGCGCGGGGAACCGCCCGCGCCGACAGCGATTGGGATGTCGTTGCCTTCACGGCCGCCGCGCCCCAAGCCGCGAGCGATCTCTTCAAGACCAGCCAGATCGGGCCCGATGTCGGCGGCGGCCCCATTCAGCTTGTCGTCGCCCATCCCAGCCATTGGGACGATCCGCGCCCGTTCATGGCCGAGTGCCGCCGGGCCGGCATCCGGCTTCGGTAACCGGGGCGCTGTTGCCGCTTACCGTCGCCATCGGCAATTATGGCCTGACCCGGGCGCTGAAGAGCGGCGCGGTGAAAGCCAAGGGCCTGGATCTCGAATTCGTCGAGGTCGAGCCGATCACCGCGGCGATGCGGCGCATGGCGCGCGGCCTCGAATTCGATATCTGCGAGATGGCGTTCACGACCTATTTGTGCGCGCGCGCCGTCGGCAAGAAGCTCACCGCGATCCCGGTCTTCCTGACGCGTAACTTTCATCACTGGGCGGCATTCCACAACGTCAATTCCGGCATCCGCGCGCCCAAGGATCTCGAGGGCCGCAAGGTGGCGTGCAATCGCGGCTACACCGTCACCACCAATCTCTGGGTGCGCGGCATCCTACAGCATGAATACGGGGTCGATCTCGACAGCATCGCCTGGCTGCCGACCGACGAGGAGCACGTCGCGGAATACAAGGCGCCGGCCAATGTCGATTACGCCAAGCGCGGCCGCAGGATGGAAGATCTGCTGCTGAAGGACGGCATCGGTGCCGCGCTCGGCGACGTCCGTGTCGATTCACCCGATATCAAGCCGCTGATCCCCGATGCGCGCCAGGCCGGCTTCGCTTACTACCGCAAGACCGGCATCTATCCGATCAATCATGGCGTGGTGATGAAGGAATCGCTGCTGCGGGAGCGGCCGGAATTTGCGCGCGCGTTGTTCGATGCCTTCACGGCGGCAAAAGCCGAATACCGTGCGCATCTCGCCGCCGGCAAGGATTTGACCCCGGCGGACAAAACGGCGCTCGAGCTTGGGGCCGTGGTCGGCGATCCGTTTCCCTTCGGGATCGCGGCGAACCGCAAGGCGCTCGAGGCGATGGCGCAATTCGCCGCCGAGCAGCAGATAACCCGGCGCCGCATGAGCGTCGCGGAGCTCTTCGCCCCCGATACGCTCGATCTGGCCTAGGCGGTCACCCCTTCAGCCGCGAAAAAACCCGGCGCGTATTGCCCTCGAAGATCTTCCGCTTGTCGGCGGCGCCGAGCCCGGCCACGCCGTCGATATAGCGCTTGGTGTCGTCGTAATAATGTCCGGTCTCGGGATCGATGCCGCGCACCGCGCCGACCATCTCCGACGCGAAAAGAATGTTGTCGATCGGCACCACCTTGGTCAAAAGGTCGATGCCCGGCTGATGATAGACGCAGGTGTCGAAGAAGACATTCTTCAGCACGAGCTCCGCGAAGGGCGGCCGCTTCATGTCCTGCGCCAGGCCGCGGTAGCGGCCCCAGTGATAGGGCGCGGCACCCCCGCCATGCGGGATGATGAATTTCAGCGTCGGAAAATCCTTGAACAAATCGGAGGTCAGGAACTGCATGAACGCGGTGGTGTCGGCGTTGATGTAATGCGCGCCGGTGGCATGGAAGTTCGGATTGCAGGACGAGCTGACATGCACCATCGCCGGCACGTCGAGCTCGACTATCTTCTCGTAAAACGGGTACCACCATCTGTCGGTAAGCGGCGGATCGGTCCACCGCCCGCCCGACGGATCGGGATTGAGGTTGCAGCCGATAAAGCCCAGCTCCTTGATGCAGCGCTCGAGCTCGGCGATGGAATTCCGGGGCGCGACGCCCGGGAATTGCGGCAGCTGGCAAACGGCGGCGAAATTCTTCGGGTAGAGGCGGCAAATCCGGTCGATCAGATCGTTGCAGACACGCGCCCATTCCTGGCTTGCCGCCTCGTTGCCGAGGTGATGCGCCATGGCCGAGGCGCGCGGCGAGAAGATCGTCAGATCGGTGCCGCGCTCGCGCTGCAGCTTGAGTTGCGCCTTCTCGAGGCTTTCGCGCAACTGGTCGTCGCCAATGGACAGCGCCGCGCGGTCGGGCAGGCGGCTCCCCTCCTTCACCGCCGCCAGCTGCTTTTCGCGAAATTCCTCCAGCGCCTTGGGCGCCGTCGTGTAATGGCCGTGGCAATCGATGATCATGGGCCGGGAATGCTAGGGAGGCGGTCTTTCCCTGTCAAACCGCGGCGGCGCTTTGCTAGGATGCACGACCGGAGGGGAGAACCAATGGCCGAGATTCCGCGCCTGAACGGCGTCATCCGCGCGCTGGCGCAGGGCCAGTGCGCCTTCACCGCCTTCACCACCGCCGAGATCGACAACGCGCTCGCCTTTGGCCAGTCGAAATACGACGGCATCGTCTTCGAGATGGAGCACAATCCGTGGGATGTAAAGGCACTCCGCGATTCGCTGCAATACATGCTCAACCGGCGGCAGCTCGTCGAGGGCAAGAGCTTGGCGCCGGCGGTGACGCCGATCGTGCGGATACCGCCCAATGGCGGCGAGATGAACCAGTCCTTCGCCAAGCAGGCGCTCGACCTCGGTGTCTATGGGATCGTCTGGCCGCATATCAGCACCGTCGAGCAGGCCCATAACGCGGTCGCTGCGTGCCGCTATCCGCGGCTCAAGACGGCAAAGCTGCCCGAGCCCGCCGGCATCCGCGGCGACGGCCCGACCGCGGCGGCGCGCTATTGGGGCCTGACGCAGCAGGAATACTACATGCGCGCCGATGTCTGGCCGCTCAATCCCCAGGGCGAGATTCTCGTCATCCTGATGATCGAGGACATGGAGGGGATCGACAATCTCGGCGACATCCTCAAACAGGTGCCGGGCATCGGCGTGATCCTGATCGGCGAGGGCGACCTCAGCCAAGAGCTCGGCGTGCCGCGCCAATACGAGCATAAATCGGTTCTCGAGCAGATGGCGCGCGTCGTGAAGACATGCAACGAGCACAAGGTGCCGGTCGGCCATCCGCATGTCGACGCGGAAAATGTCGAGCGGATACTGAAGGAAGGTTACCGCTTTCTCATGGCGGCGCCGACGCGAAGCTATGCTGCGCTCGACAAGGGACGCCAGATCGCCGGTCGAAATTAGGGTACGGGAACCCCGTCGGCGGCGCGGCGTTGATTCTTGATGCGGGCCGTGCCGCCCGCGCTTACCAGCGAGGAGACCGTCATGGCCGGGCCGCGCAAAACGCCGCCGCCGGAAAAGGTCAGGCGCCGCGACGAAAAACACGAACGCCTGTCGGACCATTCCAAGCCCAAGAAGCCGGGCGAGAAAGATATTATCGACGAGATGGGCGAGGATTCCTTCCCCGCCAGCGATCCGCCGTCGTATTAAGCCGGGCTATTCGGCGGCGACCGAGACCACCGCGTTCTCGTAGATTCCGCCACCCATTTCACCCTCGCCGAAAATGCCCCGCTCGGCAATCCAGCGGAAGGATTCGTCGTAGGCTTCCTTGGTGTAGGGCTCGAACACCAGGCGCTCGCCCGGGCCCCAGCGCCGCGTATCCATGACGCCGTGGAAGCGCGCCGGGAATTCCTTCCGGTAATAGTGAGTGTAGCGCTCGGGACGCAAATCGATATCGCGTTGCGCCTGGCGCAGCGCGCGGAAGTATTTGCGCACATCCTCCGCCTCCGGATTGCCGTTGATCATCGAGGCGATCATGAAGGTCGCATCGATGATCTTGCGGAAACCCAGCTGCTCGAGGAAGTAATAGGGTCCGCTGAACACCGTGACCGCCGGCACCTTGCCGTCGACCAACTGCTCCATGCGGCTGAACAGCAGTCCGTCGGCGAAGCTGAGCTTGATGTCGTCGAGCCCCATATATTGCTCGAGCGCCTGGATGGTCGAATAATGGCTGCCCGACTGGTAGCCGACGGAAATCGGCACGCCCTTGAGGTCGGCCGGGCTCTTGATCGGCGAATCGGCCGCGACGAACACGCCCGCGGGTGACACCGAATAGGCGTCGGCATACAGCTTGGCGTGGCCCTTGGAGGCCGCCACGTTCACCGTCCAGTGGCAGGCGCCGCTGACGTCGCAGGTGCGGCCCTGCTCGATGCTCTGGAAGGCGCCGACCTTGTTGCCGAGCTGGTGTCCGCCGCTCTTTTTCGAATCCATCGTCTCGCGGAATTCGTATTCCAGGCCCTCGGCCTTGAAGTAGCCCTTCTCCTCCGCCACCCATTCGTGCAGGCGGAAATGCGGCGCGATGATGAATTTGGACATGGGTTCCCTCCGTTTGTTTCTCGGCTTTAGCAGCAAGCCTGGTTGGCGGATCTTTCGCCGCGTTCGGCGACGCGCCGGGCGCGGATCATCTTGACGTGCTCGTCCATCAGGCGGCGGGCGGCGGCGGCGTCGCGCGCTTCGATCACATCGGCGAGCTGACGATGGGTTTCGAGAATGTGCCTCGCCACATTCCGCGTCAGCGTCCGATTGCGCCGCGGCCACGAGACGTGTTGCAGCGATTGCAGCTGTGCCAGCAACACGCGATTGTGCGAGGCTTCGGCGACCGCAATGTGGAACGCCATGCTGGATCGCGTATAGGCGTCGAAATCGCCGAGCACCGCTTCGGCTTCCCCGAGCAGACGCCTTAGCCGCGCGAAATCGGTCGCGTCGGCGTTCTCCGCGGCGAGCTCGGCGGCACAAGTTTCGATCGCGCGCTGCGCATCGAGAATCTCGCGTGCCGTGGCGCCGGCGAGGTCGAGCTGCACCGCCAGCGCCTCGGCGAAGCGCTGCGGATTCCCGCGGGCAATGCGCGCGCCGCCGCCGGACCCGACCTTGATCTCGACGATGCCCATCGCGTCGAGGGTGCGCAGCGCGTCGCGTGCGACAATGCGGCTGACGCCGGCGCGTTCCGCGATATCCTTCTCGGTGCCGAGGAAATCGCCGGTCTTAAGGCGTTTGTCGAAGACCGCTTCGCGCACCTCGGCGACGAGTCGGGCCGACAGCGTGGCGCCGCGCCCGCTGGTCTCAAACGGCATCGCTTCGGACCGGAACAATAAATGGACGGACATGCGGCTTCCTGTGCGCTAATTCCACGACGCTAACAAAGCCGCTAAATATATGAAAGATGATACATTTAGGGCGATTATATACTTGACAAAGAACGCACCCTCTATAGATAACCACGACGTTGCGAACGTCGCGCCTGAAATCACGCCGGAGATGATCGCTGCCGGAGCCGAGATCATCGATTCTCAGTTCGGGGAAATTACGACCTTCGACCGGAAGCTTGCGCCGTCCGTGGCAAAGCAGGTCTTTCGGGCCATGCTTGATCTTCAGCCGAAGCCTCAACAAGGCCCCGAAGAATCTTCAACCACCAGTTAATTGTGTGAATGTTCTTTGCGTAGGATTCAAATTCTAATTGCAAGTTTTTGTCCCGCAACTTGCGAGCGCGTGAGCTACCGCTGAATAGATTCGGTACGAATTTGAGGTCGCCGTTTTCGAGTAAAAGCGCGTAAGGTGAATGGATCGCGTTGTTGCGGTTATCTTCCAAGGCATTAATTTGTCCGCAAGCCCACTCCAACTCATCGCAAAATCTAGAATCGGCGCTCAGCGCAGCTCTAGCGGCCGCCTTGAGCATATCGCGCTTTGAGCGGTCACTTGGAACCGCGTGCCACGCGGCCAAGATGGCTGATTGTTGGTCTGGGGCAAGAACTTCGACGAATAATTCGCCGAGCGTGTGGTGAAGAGAATTCCATTCGATTGCAATCCGGCCTATGTAGGCCGCGTGCTTTTGAAGAATCGAAGTGGCATAATCAACTTCCTTTTTCGTGGGGAGTTTAACGGCCATGAATCATCCCCCTGACGATCCGACGAAAGCCCCTGAATTTCAGCGCGTAGTAGGACGGTTCTTAAGTACGCCGCCTAAGCACCACGCGCCGTTGAAGGGTAAGCCGAAAGCTAGTCGCCGGTCGAATCCAGCAAAGCCAAGATCGCGGCGAGCCTCGAAAGCCGGCGCTTAGTCTTACGCCCTGCCGCGCCCTTCACTAGCCCGCCGATACGTCAGGCGCTTGCCGACGATGCCCTTAAGCGCCTTCTCCGCGCGCATGGCGTCACTCACGCCGAGGCCCGCGCGGTTGCTATAGCGAAAATCGAACTCGGCCAGATAGCGATGCAGATGCTGCTCGCTGACGTGCTGGTACACGCCGGAAACGCCACGCTTGAAGATCGAGAAAAAGCCCTCAATCGTATTCGTATGGTCGCCGTCCTTCACATATTGCCCGGCGCTGTGCATGACGTGACCGTGGCGGGCGAATTTATTGCCGACGCTGGGATAGAGGCCGCTTTCGTCCGTCATTAGGACGCTATTGGTCGCGGCGTTATCGAGAACCAGCTTACGCACCGTTACGGCGTTGATGTTCTCGACCTTGAAGGAACGGGCGCGCCCGCCGCGCTCGACCAGGGAAACCACCTTCGCCTTGCCGCCCGGCCCTGGCTTGCCCTTGCGGCTACCAGGGCGGCGCTCTTTCGGGCCGTAGTAGGTTTCGTCCACTTCAACGGTCATGCCTTCGCCGCCGAGCGGGCCGGACTTGCCGTCGTCTTTCATCGCTTCGCGGACGCGGTGCGCCATGAACCACGCCGATTTGTAGGTGATGCCGAGCATCCTGTGGAGTTGATGGGCGCTGATGCCCTTCTTGCTCGACGTGAGCAAATGGGTTGCCAGCAACCACTTGTGGAGAGGGATATGGCTGCGCTCATAGAGCGTGCCGACCGTGACGGAATACTGCCCATGACACCCGTTGCACTGCCACAGGCCGGGGCGCGACGCCTTGCCCTCTAGGCGCGTGGCGTGCTCGCCGGTCGCCCCACAGTGCGGGCAGACCGGGCCTTGCGGCCAACGGCTCGCCTCTAGCCATTCGCGGGCTTTGGTTTCATCAGTGAAAACGGGGTTCGTGAGATCGGCGGTCATGGCTTGCTCCATCAATGGGCCTAAACTAGCCCTAGGAGCTTTCTTTGTCAAGTATATAATCGCCTACATTTAGGTAAGAAGCCCTGTCCTGCCGCAACGGTCGCAGCGCGGTGGGGTTGGGAAAGGGATCAGGAGGGAGATGCGCCGATGAGCAAGCTTGGAATCCTGGTCGCTGCCGTTTTGGCGCTGGCGGCGTCGTCGGTCGCGGTTTGGGCCTGGATATCGCTTGGCGAGGTGACGATGTTGACCGGGGGCTATCTCGCCTTGGTGCTGGGCGGCATCGCCACGATGGGGCTCGGCGTCGGTCTCATGGCGCTGGTTTTTTACAGCAACCGCAAAGGTTATGACGAAGCGGCGGGCGCGCCGCCGACCGACGACAAGCGCTCCCGCTGAGCCGGCGCGATCCTTGCACATCGCCGTGAGCCCCGCGCTTTAACAGTCGCGGCAGTGCCGGCCCTACGGTAAAAGCGCCGATCGCGGATGGAGTGGATGATGACGCATAGGCGGCTGTGGGCGGCAATGGCGGGATTTGCGGCGCTCTGCGCGGCGGGGATCGCGCCCGCCATAGCGCTCGACCATGTCGTCCTGGGCACCGATTGGCGCGCCGAGGCGGAACATGGCGGCTACTACCAGGCGCTGGCCACCGGCATCTATCGCAAATACGGCATCGAGCTCGAACTGCGCCAGGGCGGCCCGCAGATGAACCAGTCGCAGCTTCTGGCCGCCGGGCGGCTCGATTTTCTCGTGGTGTCGAACAGCTTCCTGCCGCTGAACTTCCAAAAACAACGCATCCCGATGGTGGCGGTCGCGGCCTTCTTCCAGAAAGATCCGACCGTGCTCATCGCGCATCGCGAAGCGGGCTACCGCGGCTTTGCCGACCTCAAGGGCAAGCCGATCATGCTGGGCGCCGATACGCGCGCTTCCTGGTGGCCGTTCCTCAAGAACCGCTTTGGCTACGCCGACGATCAGCTGCGGCCCTACACTTTCAACGTCGCACCCTTCCTGGCCAACCCGCGGGCGGTGCAGCAAGGCTATCTCACCAGCGAGCCGTTCCTGATCGAGCAGGCAGGCGGCAAGCCGCAGGTCTTCCTGCTCGCCGATTCCGGCTACGCCAGCTATGGCTCGATCGTCGAGACGTCGCGCAAGCTGATCGAGGCCAATCCCGATCTGGCGCAGCGCTTCGTGAATGCCAGCATCGAGGGCTGGTACGGCTATCTCTACGGCGACAATTCCGCCGCCAATGCGCTCATCAAGCGGGATAATCCCGAAGAGAGCGACATCCTCCTCGGCTATGCGCTCGCCAAGATGAAGGAATTCGGCGTCGTCGACAGCGGCGACGCCAAGACTTTGGGCATCGGCGCCATGACCGATGCGCGCTGGCAAAGCTTCTTCGACGCCATGTCACGGGCCGGGCTCTATCCGCGCGACATGGCCTATCGCCAGGCTTATACGCTGCGCTTCGTCGACCGCGGCTTAGGATTGAAGCCGCGCTAGGCGGCAATACTTTGCGGGAGCGGGGCGGGCAGGGTACAAAGCCGCCGGAACGCCCATGGCCGCACTCCCTGCTTCGCCGCTTGTCGCCGCCGCCGCGCTCGGCAAGACCTTCCGCAACGGCACCGTCGCCCTCGGCCGCGTCGATTTCGCGGTTTCCGCCGGCGAATTTCTCGGCGTGCTGGGGCCGTCCGGCTGCGGCAAGAGCACGCTGCTCCGCATCGTCGCCGGGCTGACGCCGCCGAGCGCCGGCCGCGTCCTGTGGCGCGGCGGCGACGAGCGGCCCGGCCGCATCGGCTTCGTCTTCCAGGAGCCGACGCTGATGCCCTGGGCCGACGCCTGGGAGAACGTCTATCTGCCGCTGAAGCTGGCGGGCATTTCCCGGCACAACGCCGCATTGCGTATCGAACCGGCGCTCGCCTCGCTCGGCCTCGCGCAATTCGCCACGGCCTATCCGCGCGAGCTGTCGGGCGGCATGCGCATGCGCGTCTCGATCGCCCGCGCCCTGGTCACCGAGCCCGAGCTGCTGCTGCTCGACGAGCCCTTCGCCGCGCTCGACGAGATCACGCGCTTCCGGCTCAACGAGGATCTGCGGGCGCTGTGGCGGCGGCATCGCTGCACCATCGTCTTCGTCACGCACAGCGTTTTCGAATCCGTTTTCCTGACCAACCGCATCCTGGTGATGACGCCGCGCCCCGGCACGATCGCCGCCGATCTGCCGGTGAACCTGCCGGAGATCCGCGACGCGGCCTTGCGCCTGTCGCCCGAATACGCGGCGAGCTGCCGCGCGGTCTCGCTCCGCCTCGCCGAGGCCGTCGCATGAGCGCGGGGGCGGATATTCGCGCGCCGTCGCGGCTCGCGCGGCTTGTCGCACCGGCGCTGGTCGGAATCCTGTTCCTGATTTTGTGGGAAGCCGTGGTGCGGCTTTGGACCATCCCGCCCTATATCCTGCCCGGCCCGCTGCTGGTGCTGGAGACCCTGGCGGCCGACGGCCCCGGGCTCTTCATGGCGTTATTGGTAACGCTGCGCATCACGCTCGCGGCGCTCGCCGTCTCGATCCTGCTCGGCGGCGCGCTGGCGATCCTCTTCGCCCAGTCGCGGCTGCTCGAGCTCAGCCTCTTTCCCTATGCCGTGATTCTCCAGGTGACGCCGATCGTCGCGGTGGCGCCGCTGATCATCATCTGGGTCAACGACACCTTCCTGGCGCTGCTGGTCTGCGCCACCCTGGTCGCGTTCTTTCCCATCGTCGCGAATACCACGCTCGGCCTCAAAAGCGCCGACCGCAACCTGGTCGAGCTGTTCCGGCTTTACGGCGCCTCGCGCTGGCAGGCGCTGCGCTATCTGCTGCTGCCCTCGGCGCTGCCGAATTTCCTCGTCGGCGTGCGCATCAGCGGCGGCCTGGCGCTGATCGGCGCGGTGGTGGCGGAGTTCGTCGCCGGCACCGGCGGCACCGAGACCGGCCTCGCCTCGCGCATCCTCGAGGCGGGCTATCGGCTCGAGATCGCGCGCATGTTCGCCGCGCTGCTGCTGCTGTCGCTGACCGGCATCGCGATCTTCGCGGCGCTGTCCTGGCTCACGCGCCGGCTGCTGGCCCATTGGCATGAAAGCGCCCTGGCGGAGGAGGATTGACGATTTGGCACTGTCTCAGTATGAAATTCTCTCGCCCGCTTGACCCAGGGACCGCTCCGCCCCATGCTTAGCGCCAGGCATGGGAGAAAGATACATGGCCGGATTGCGAATAACCGATGGCGAACCTCTACCGGACCCTCTGTCTGAGGTGGATCGTCTGGAATTAAATAAACAAACCCTCAAGGAATGCATCCGATTGGGCTGGGTGGAGATGGCGGAGCGGCTGGCGACACCGGATGAAAGGCGAAACTTACGCGGGTACATTGCATTCTGCGTAGAAGAGTTGTCGTCCGTTCTCCGCCAATTGGACGAGTTAGATGCCTAGGGGACCCCAAGGCCAGAAGCGCCCTGCTGACGTGATCGGCGGCGCCATCATGGTGGCGAAGATCGCGACCGGCGAGATCACCGAGCCGACCGAACCGAAGAAGGAAAGTGCCGCCGCCGAACTTGGGCGGAAAGGCGGACAGGCGCGGGCCGCAAGTCTGAGTAAGAAGCGGCGGGCAGAGATAGCCAGGAACGCCGCAGCCAAGCGCTGGGGGAAATAAAACTTGCGTGTTAAGAAAACAACCCATACAGTATGGGCGGAAAACTTAACATGGAGCGATTCCCGATGGCGTTCGCCGAAGCGGTGGTTCTCAAGGAACCGTGGGAAGTGCGTCGTAGGTTAGCCGAACTTCAATTGACCCTTGAGGGTCTTCTGAAAGTCAGGGCGAAAGCTCTTTCTGCGGGCGCCGACGCCACCCCTTATCATCCGGCGAATGCGGCCGGGACGTTTGCGTACCAGCATGGAACATGGGCACTTCGCGATGAGTTTACGGGCGAGAACTGGAAGCTGGATCGCCCCAATGGCGTCGAGGTGATACGGAACGAGAAGCTCAAACTCAGCGTCGTGTTCGCGAATGTGGACGTTGCTTGCAACGATGAGATCAAGCCGAAGCCGCGTTCGCGCAAGGGTTCAGGTGCGGAGCGGGTCTGCGGAGGAAATCTATTTCCTTGGCTACCGGAGTACGCGCCAGTCCAGGCACAGGGAGAAGCGACCTTCTACCTGATGGTTGCCGAAAATGGCGCCGCAGAACTTACGCGCCCGGTCGTCGATAAGGGCACCTTCAGCGCCTATCCCGAACGTATCTATCTTTCTGATGGCAGCGACTTGGATCGTCAACCTGTGGTTCTAGATGAGGGAGAAGTCGCGGACGGTTTCGATCCGCAAGTGGTCCGAAAATAAATAGGCCACCATGTTCAATCATAAGAGGCTAGGCCTCGCCCGAATGAGGCGACGGCTGACAGGGAGAGGACTCGCTGAGCGCGCTGGCATCTCCGCGATCACTATTTCGCGGCTAGAAAATAGCGAGAACGAGCCGGACGACGACACCGTTGCCAGGCTCTCCAAAGCGCTGAGCTATCCGATAGCTTTCTTTTACGACGACGACCCGGAAGAAATTGATACGGGCGCCGTCAGTTTTCGAAGCCTTACAAAAATGAGCGCGAAAGAGCGCGGCGCGGCGATTGGTGCCGGGGCTCTTGGGCTGCAATTAAACGACTGGATAGAAGGCGAGTTCAGCTTACCGCCGGCTAATCTGCTCGATCTGAGCTATGAGACCGATCCCGAAGCTGCCGCACGGTCTCTGCGGCAGTTTTGGGGGTTGGGGGAAAAACCCATTGGCAACATGATCGGATTGCTTGAGGTAAACGGCGTTCGCGTCTTTTCACTCTCCGAAGACACGGCTTCCGTAGATGGATTTTCATTCTGGCGAAATGAAAAGCCGTTTGTCTTTTTGAACACCCTTAAGACAGCGGAACACAATATTTTTGATACCGCTCATGAACTCGGGCATCTCGTGATGCACCGGCATGGTGGAACACAGCCTGGCACACAGCCATCCCGATCTACAGAACGCGAGGCAAATTCTTTTGCGTCTGCGTTTTTGATGCCCGCTAATGATGTGAAGGCGCGGATGCAGCGGTTCATTACCGTCGATACCATAATCGCCGCTAAGCGGCGCTGGCGCGTCTCAGCGATGGCTATGGCCTATCGCCTTCATGGATTGGATTTGCTTAGTGAGTGGCAATACAAATCTGCGTGCATTGAACTCGGAAGACGAGGATTCAGGCAGGGTGAGCCGGGCGGCATGGGACGGGAAACTTCCCGCGTTTGGCAAAAGATATTTACCCAGCTTTGGTCCGAACGAAAAACCAAGAACGACATAGCGGCCGAGCTGCATATCCCGCTCGATGAGTTTGATGGTCTTATTTGGGGTCTTACCGGCCAAATCAGCCGTCCTGACCGAATCGAAGCACGCGGGGCCATCCGTGCCGTGAAGTGAATATACTGCTTGACGGTAAGCATATAATTTCAGATACTAGGGGCATGAACAAATTGCCCCTCGAAACCCGCGCCCAAATCCTTCACCTCCTCTGTGAAGGTTCGTCTATGCGGGCGATCTCGCGGATTGTGGGCGTTAGCATCAATACCGTGACAAAGCTACTGGTGGACGCTGGCTTGGCGTGTGCGGCCTATCACGACGAGCACGTGCGGAACGTCAAGGCGAAGCGCGTCCAGTGCGATGAGATTTGGGCATTCTGCTACAGCAAGCAGAAGCACGTCGCGGCGGCGAAGGCTGCGCCCGCTGGCGCCGGTGACGTTTGGACGTGGACCGCCATCGAAACCACGTCCAAGCTGATCGTCAGCTATCTCTCGGGCGGTCGCGACGGAGAATATGCGCTGGCGCTTATGGACGATCTTCGCTCGCGCCTCGCAACCCGAGTCCAGCTAACGACGGATGGGCACAAGGCTTACCTCAATGCGGTCGAGGAAGCGTTCGGCGATGATGTCGATTACGCGATGCTGGTAAAGCTGTACGGCGAGGCCCCCGAGAGCATGAAGGGCCGCTACAGCCCCGCAGACTGCATCGGGACGCGCAAGACCAAGATCACCGGCAATCCCGACAAGGACCACGTCAGCACGTCCTACGTCGAGCGGGCGAACCTCACGATGCGGATGGGCATGCGTCGCTTCACGAGGTTGACGAATGCCCACAGCAAGAAGCTGGCGAACCACCACCACGCGCAAGCCTTGTATTTCCTGTTCTACAATTTCGCCCGCGTGAACCAGGCGGTGCGGATGAGCCCCGCGATGGCGGCAGGGATCGAGGGGCACCTTTGGGAGATGAAGGACATTGCCGAGCTGGTCGAGGCGCACGCTTCCAAGCCCAAGCGGCCCGCGACCTACCGGAAGCGCGGCGATGCCGCTACGATTTCAAACTGAGACAGTGCCGACGATTTCCGCCGCTTGACGAAGAAGGCGGGGCGGCGGTAGAAATACGACACTCGTGGTGATTTGAGCCGACCGGCTTGCGGCCACGTAAAAAAACCCGCTAAAAGGTCGGAGGCTGTCGCCAGCCCTGACCCTTCGCGGGACAGGGCTTTTTTATGCGCCGCAGCCGGCGACGGAAGGAGAAGTCGCAATGCCGATAACGCCGCCACCGCCGCCCGCCTCCTGGCGCCCGCGCACCGTCGCCACGCGCGGCGGGCTGATGCGCAGCCAGTTCGAGGAGACCGGCGAAGCATTGTTCATGACGTCGGGCTACGTCTACCAGACCGCCGAGGAGGCCGAGGCCGCCTTCGCCGGCGACGGCTTGCGCTTCGTCTACAGCCGCTACGCCAACCCGACCGTCTCGATGTTCGAGGAGCGGCTGCGCCTGATCGAGGGCGCGGAGGCCTGTCGCGCCACGGCGAGCGGCATGGCCGCGGTCTTCGCCTCGCTCGCCTGCTTCCTCAAGGCCGGCGACCGGGTCGTCGCGTCGCGCGCGCTGTTCGGGTCGTGCCTGCACATCCTCCAGCAGATCCTGCCGCGCTACGGCATCGAGACCGCGCTGGTCGACGGCCGCGATCTCAACGCGTGGGCAACGGCGCTGGCAAAGGGCGCCAAGGCGGTGTTCGTCGAGAGCCCGTCCAACCCGGCGCTCGAGATCATCGATCTGAAGGCGGTCGCCGAGCTGGCGCACCAGGCCGGCGCGCGGCTGATCGTCGACAACGTCTTCGCCTCGCCGCTCTTGCAGAAGCCCTTGCAGCTCGGCGCCGATGTCGTGGTCTATTCCGCGACCAAGCACATCGACGGGCAGGGGCGCAGCCTCGGCGGCGCCGTGCTCGCGTCGCAGAAGTTCATCACCGAGCATCTGGCGCCGTTCCTGCGCCACACCGGTCCGGCGCTGTCGCCGTTCAACGCCTGGCTGCTGCTGAAGGGGCTGGAGACGCTGGAGCTGCGGCTAACGCGGCAATGCGAGGTGGCGGCGGCCATCGCCCAGTTCCTGGAAAAGCACCCCAAGGTCAGCCGCGTGCTCTATCCCGGCCTCAAGAGCCACCCGCAATA
This sequence comes from Allostellaceae bacterium, assembly GCA_035648735.1. Classification (GTDB taxonomy): domain Bacteria; phylum Pseudomonadota; class Alphaproteobacteria; order ATCC43930; family CGMCC-115725; genus REEB95. Next base: position 4,610 of record DASRKX010000012.1, on the reverse strand, counting down.
CGCCCTGGCGCAGAAGCAGATGAAGGGCGCCGGCAGCATCGTCGTCTTCGAGGCCGGCAAGACCAAGGCCGACGCCTTCCGCGTGCTGAACGCGCTGCGGCTGATCGAGATCTCGAACAATCTCGGCGACACCAAGACCCTGACGACGCATCCGGCGACGACGACGCATCTACGCGTGGCACCGGAACAGCGCGCGGTGCTCGGCATTTCCGACGCGCTGGTGCGCATCTCCGCCGGCATCGAGGATCCCGCCGATCTGACCGAGGATCTCGACCAGGCGCTGGCGCGGCTCTAGCGACCGCCGCCGGCCCGCGCGCGCCAGCGTCGCACCTCGCGGCGGTACAGCGCGAGATCGTCGATCAGCGCCGGGTAGAAGCTGCCGTCGCGCCGGCGTGCGCGCATGAGCGCGATCTGGCGCCGCGCCATGTGGCGGAAGAACGCGGCTTGACCGGTCGCTTCAAGCCGGAGCAGCGCCGCCGCCGATCCCACCCGCGCCAGGCGGCGCGCCGCGCCGGCGAGCGGCCCGTCATGGCGCCGCTCGAGATCGTCGATCGAGGCCAGAAAATCGTGGGTGTCGGGCAAGCCTTCCCTCCGGCGGCGCCGGCAGGGTGTACGCTAATTACGTTAGACGTTCAAGGATAATTGCGTATAGCGGCTATAGCCAGCGCCATTGCCCGATGACGCGGCCTTGGATGTACGCTTCCGCCAAAGTGCGCTCGTAGGTGTCGTATTTGCCGTTGTCGGAGCTGATGCGGACGCGCGGCGGGTCGGTATGCGGCACGACCTGGATCCGCTTCACCACCAGGCCGAGCCCGTCCCAGACGACGAACACGCCCGGCGGGCTCGGCATGCGGTCGCCGGTATCGACCAGCACGCGCTGGCCGGGCAGCAGGGCCGGCTCCATGCTGTCGCCCATCACCGTGATGATGCGCAGCTCGTGCGCCGGCGCCGTCGAATAATGGCGCACCACGCCGCTCGGCAGCTGCCACGCGGCGATGACCCGCTCGTTGTCGCCGACCAGGCCGCCGCCGGCCGCGGCTCTCACATCCAGCTCCTCGATGCGGAGCATCCGGCCGTCGCTATCGGCCGGCGCCGGCGCCGGAACGCCGCTCGGCGCGCTCGCGGGGCGGTCGCCGGCGCCATCCACCCCGGCCAGCGCATAGAGCTCGGGCGCCTCGACCCCCGACGGCGCGAAGATCGGCACGAGTTTCAGCACCAGCTCCAAGGGCAGCAGCGGCTTCTTGAAGCGGTCCTCGTAATGCTGATAGGAGCTGCCGTATTCCATACCGAGCGCCTGGGCCACCTGCCGGATCGAGAGCCCGGCGCGCTGGCGCAGGGCCTTGAGCTTGCGGGAGGCGGCGGAGATCGCGGGCATCGACGCAGTCTGTACGCTGCTCCAATACGACGCTATACGCAAAAAGCGTTGACTTCCGCCGCGGTCCAGCGTACATTGGTTTTCGCTTCCGCTGCTCCCGCCGGGCGCCGCGGGCGGCGCCAGCCAGGAAAGGTTTCGCTCGTGGGGGATTTCCACCGCCATCCGGACTTGTCCCAAGATGAGAACATTTCAAGAACGCAGCCGCGGACGATAGACGGCGGTGTTTCGGGTGTCACGGAAAAATCGGAACGGGAAATCCGGCGCTGCGGTTTCCTGGTGCTTGGCGCCGGCGCCGCAGGCGCCGCGCGCCTGTGCGACCGGCCGCTGCCGCCCGGCTCGTCCTATTGCCCCGCCCATCGCGCCGGCGGCGCCCTGCCGCCGCTGCCGCTCGCCGATGTGGCGGCCATCGAGCCGCTCGAGCCGATCGAGGAGGACGATGCCGACCGGCTCGCCGGACTCGATCTGCCGCGCCGCGAAACCCGCGAGGAAGCATGAGCCGCGTCCGGCGCAAGCACCAACGCGCCATCGTCCTGGGCGGGCTGACGCCCGAGCGCGCGGCCAAGGGCGATGTCGAATTGCTGCCGCGCGCCATCGCCGACGAGCAGGGCCGGCTGGCGCGGCCCTATCGCGCGCTCGACGCGCTGTCGCTGATGGCGAAGAAAGGCACGATCTCGCCCGCCATGCGCCAGGCGGGCGACGATTTCCACGCGCTTTTCGTGCTGGCGCATCTCGACCCGTTGCGCGCGCCCGATCTCGACCGCCTGCCGCATGGCGCGCCCGGGCTGCATCTCTCGCTGCGCCAGGCCGAGGCGCGCAAGAAAATCTGGCAGGCGCTGAAGGCGCTGGGCGGCGCCGCCTCGCCGGCGGGCTCCTGCGTCTGGGATGTCGTCGGCTGCCAATGGACGGTCAAGGCCTGGGCTCTGCGCGCCGGCTGGGCCGGACGGACGCTCTCGCAAGAGGCGGCCTCGGGAATCCTGGTCGGCGCGCTCGGCGTGCTGCAGGCCTTTTACGGCCTCTAATGCATTATTGGATCAGATTGAATCAGTGACCCCTCACCCTTCCTCTCCCCCAAATTTGGGGAGAGGGTTGCTTTGGGTTGGCGAGGCGTAAGCCGAGCCTTAGCCAAAGCGGGGTGAGGGGAGATGCGTCAATCCAGGGCGATTACGGTCTAGCCATACCGCCCGTGACATGGCTTATCCTGGCGGCGGCGGCGCCAGACCAAGGCCGCTTGATGGAGGGAAAATGCCCGAGCTCGAAAAAACCTGGAAGCGAATCCTCAGCGTGTGGTGGCTCGTGCTGTGGCGGGGCTTTGTCGGCGGCCTGCTGCTCGGCGTGCTGGTGGGCGTGATCGTCGGCGGGACGGGAATCCTGCTGGGATGGGGGTCCGATGTCGGCACGCGCCTCAGCGGCATCCTCGGCAGCGCCGCCGGCATCCTGTGGAGCGTCGCGGTCACCCGGATGGCCTTGCGGAAAAACTACCGCGGCTTTCGCATCGCCTTGCTGCCGCGACATCCAACGGAGACCGCGCTCTCTTCCTGACGGACCTAACCGCGAATTCACCTCGCCGTAGGGTGATTGTCAGTCCAGCCCGCTTACATAGGGGATGCGATCGCACCCTTGGGATGGAGAGTTTCGATGATTAAACCGATGAATTTCGTGCGGCTTGCGGCGCTTTGCGGCGTTCTTGGCGGCTCGGCGACGGCGGCGTTCGCCTATACGGGGCAGGAACTCGCCCCCGGCGCCAAGGTGAGCCTCGAAGAAGCGCGGACCATCGCATTGCGTACGGTTCCCGGCCAGATCACCGCCGAGGAACTGGAGAAGGAGCGCGGCGGGAGCGGACTCCGCTACTCCTTCGACATCAAGGCCAAGGACGCAATCCACGAAGTCGGGATCGATGCCAAGACGGGCGCCGTCCTGGAAAGCTCGATCGAAGGGGCCCATTCCGACTAGGACGCCTTGCCATCGAGCCTCCCATGACCCGCCGCCGGACGGCGCGGCGCGGCCGGCGCGTGGTTCAGCCGCTCGGGCTGCGATACCGCGCTTTATTTTTTTAGGGAACCGATGGGGCCGGGGCCTGTTGAGTCACCAGTCCCCGGATAACGCCGACGATGCCGAATGCATTGGTCCGCGGCAGGATACGAGCGCTCCACGCTCGTAAACACTTATAAGGATGCACGAAATGATGAAATTTTGGCTCGCAAGCGCGGCAGCGTTCACGCTGATGACGGGCGTTGCGTTCGCGGATGACATGTCATCCGGCTCGTCGACGTCAACTTCGACCACGACATCGGCTCCGGCCGTCGGAAGCTACAACTCGAGCACCTCCCAACGGAGCAGCGACAGCAACGGCGTCTCGGTCGAGAAGAACAAGAGCTATAACAGCGGTCCCAACGGGACGGCCGCCAGCTCCAGCGCGAAGATCTCGACGCCGAACGGCTCCTCGAGCTCGTTCCACGAGAAGCAGACGGCGTCGCCGTATGTCGGTTCGTCAAGCAGCCAGCAGACGACCACGACCACGTCCGGTCACGACTAATCGCGGCATCCGGGATGCCGCGCGGGGTTTCCCGCGCGGCATTCCGCTTGCACCGACCGTTCTAGGAAACCGTCAAAGATGGAGTTTTCCATGACTGACACGAAATTCGGCCTCAAATTCCTGACCGCCGCCGTGCTCGTTGCCGGCACCGTTTTGGTGGCGGGTTGCGATTCGGACAAGGAAACGAAAACCACCACGACCGAGCATTCGGCGAGCACCACCGCGCCGATGCCGCCGGCGACCTACTCGACGACGACCACCACCACGGAACAATCCCGGCCCTAACCGGTTCTGTCCGTAACCGGCTTCCCTTCGCCAACCCCCATCGCAAGGCACCCTCATGCACCGCCGCGCCCGCCTGCTCCTCCCGCTGTTCGGTTTCCTGTTGCTCGCGGCGCCGATGGCCGCCCGCGCGCAGATGGAGGTCGGCGTTTCCGTGCAGCTCGCGCCGCCGATGCTGCCGATTTACGTGCAGCCGCCCTTGCCCCAGGAAGGCTACATCTGGACCCCGGGCTATTGGGCTTACGCCGATGGCGGCTATTTCTGGGTCCCGGGCACCTGGGTCGAGCCGCCGCAAATCGGCTATCTCTGGACGCCGGGCTATTGGGGCTGGAGCGGCCGCTTCTATCGCTGGAACGCCGGATATTGGGGCCCGCATGTCGGATTCTACGGCGGCATCAATTACGGCTTCGGCTATGGCGG